>DAIQPZ010000055.1:6457-15292 GCA_036787065.1 Anaerolineaceae bacterium | reverse complement strand
ATCGTCGCCTTTGGTGAGGAATATGGCTGGCGTGGTTTCCTGCAAAGCCAGTTGATCCGTCTCGGGAGGGTGCGCGGCGTATTTCTGCTGATCTTGAGCGACCCTTAAAGGAAAGGAAACGCTCAATTATTTAATCCACAAAAACCAGGCCAGCCACAGACCGATCATGGCCAGGTTGACCCCCAGGCGAGCTAAAGCGGACCAACCGCAGCCGAGGGCCATCCCTTTGGCGCTGGCCAGAGCCCTTTTCATATCTCTCAGACGGACGAGTTCCACCACAAACACTGCGGCGAACGAGGCCGCCAGCCCACCTAGCGGCGTCCACAGGAGGCTGCCTACTAACAGAGCCAACAAGCTAATCCCAAGGGCCAGCCAACTGGCGCCTTGCTTGCGCGCGCCGGCGCTCATCAACACCTGTTCCAACAGGCTCCCGCCCAGCATGATCAGGCTGATCGCCGCGAACAGGATCCCACTCAGCCAGGTAAACCCGGTCAGCAAACCGTAACCAAAAATAGACAGCCAGATCACCAGCAGGCTGGGAAAAAAAGGGATCGCCTGGCCAAAAAAGCCGACGACGATCCCCAAGATGACCACAATTAATAAAGTCTGGTAAAGTACCGGGTCCAACATGCGCTATGCATCCGGGCGGATGACCTCGATGCCCCCCATCCAGGGGCACAGCACCTCTGGAACTACCACCGACCCATCCGCTTGCTGGTAATTTTCGAGCACGGCGATCAGCGTGCGCGGCAACCCTAACCCGGACCCGTTGAGGGTGTGGACAAAACGTGCCTTGCCACCGTCTGCTGAGCGATATTTGATATTGGAGCTGCGCGCCTGAAAATCACCAATATTAGAAACCGATGAGACCTCCAGCCATTCATCGCATCCCGGCGCCCAGACTTCGATGTCAAAGGTGATGTGCGAAGCGAAGCTCAAATCGCCGGTGCACTGGCGCAATATGCGATAAGTCAGACCGAGTTGAGCCGCGGTCTGTTCCGCATCGGCCAGCATAGCGGCGTGTTCTCTTTCAGAGTCTTCCGGTTTGCAGTATTTATACATTTCCACCTTGTCGAACTGGTGCCCGCGCTTGATCCCGCGCACGTCCCGACCAGCGCTCATCTTTTCACGCCGGAAGCATGGGGTATAGGCAGTGTAATGCCGGGGCAGATCGGCTTCTTCGAAGATATCTCCCATGTGCAGGCCGGTCAGCGGCACCTCGGCGGTAGGGACCATCCACAAATCTTCTTCGTGGTCTTTGTATAGATTTTCAGCGAATTTGGGCAACTGGCCAGCGCCAAATAACGTCTCGCTCTTCACCATGAAAGGGGTATATTTTTCGGTATAGCCCTGGCGGATGTGCAGGTCGAGCATCCAGGCGATCAAAGCCCGCTGTAAACGCGCCCCTGCTCCGCTCAATACGTAGAAGCGCGACCCGGTGATCTTCACCCCCTGCTCAAAGTTGATGATGCCAAGCGCGGGACCAAGGTCCCAGTGGGGTTTGGGGGTAAAAGCGTAGGTGCGAAGTTCACCCACCGTGCGTTCGACCACGTTTTCGTGATCGTCCTTGCCATAAGGGACACTCTCATATGCGATATTGGGAATGGAGGCGAGTAATGCTTGCAGTTCTTCGTCAACCTGGCGCAGACGCTCATCCATGGTGGAAATCTTATCGCCCACCCCTTTCATAGCAGCGATCTTGGATTGGCGCTCGGCAGCAGCTTTAGAACGGCCGATCTCCTTTGAGACACGGTTGCGCTCGCTCTTGAGCACTTCCACCTCACCCAGAATCTTGCGCCGTTCCACGTCAAGGGCCAGAGCCTGGTCGACTGGACCCTGGTCCATCTGGCGGTCCGCCATCGATTTACGCACCACATCGGGTTTTTCGCGAATCAGGTTGATATCTAACATCGGTCCACCTCTCCAATGGTTACAGTAAAACTGGCTATTGAACGCTTCAAATGTAACTGCCCAGCCATGAGGTGAAAGTTGCCGAATTAGAGGTGTTTGCGCTTACCAAGTATGCGCCTGCGCCTTAAATTCGGGGCTTTTTCGCACGAGCCTGAGTAGTTACCTTCAAACTAAGTAAGATTATAAACGAAAATCGTAACTGCTCAGCCATGTAAAGAAAGTTGCCGAATTTGATGTGTTTGCGGGTGCGAAGCACCCGCAAACTCATCAAATTCGGGTCTTTTTCACGAGCCTTTGAGTAGTAACCGAAAATCAATCAAACCAGGAATAAAAAAAGCCACCTGCTAAGAATAACCATTCCAGGGGGCTTTGGTTTTTTTCAGACGATGGTCACTAGCCTGTCACGGCTATGTCACTCGCCAGCATATGGCCTTCCTCGACCACCAGGGCAATCCCGCCGCCCGTCAAGGCGCGGTCATCAGCATTGAGCAGCAGTTTACCATCCACCCAGCCTTTGATATGGCTGCCTTTCACTTCTAAACGCAGGTCATAACTGCCCCACAGCGCCCAGGGAAAATCGACCTCCGCCAATATGCGGTCGTCGCCTTCATAGGCTTTGAACAGGCGCGCTTTGCCGCCAACCACGAGTTCGAGCGCGTAGAAGCGGGTGAGACCCTGTGTGCGGGCAGCCACACCGCAGGTTTTGACCAGGGCCGGGGTCACCCGCGCCGAAACAGTGTAATCGCGCCATTCGCGCGTGCCGGTAATGATCAATCCGCGCCCTTCATTCTGGATAAGGTTGAAGTCTCCCGAGTGTTCCCACTGTTCGATGCCGTTGACCCAGCCGGCGCGCCACAGCCGCGCGTCGTCCCACCCGCTGGAAGCGCCGTTTGGCCGCCTGAATGACACCTTTGGCGCGCCTTCCCATCCCAAATCATCGAGGTATACGCAGCCTTCACTCTGGATAACATCGAGGCCGGGACGGGCTAATTGCACCCCTACCGCGTAGATCACCAGGCCAGCCGGTTCGGCTTCTTGCAGATCCGGTACACGCCACGAGAGCATTTGGTAGGCGCCCGGGGTGATCATGCTGGCAGGACCCATAAGGTGGGCAGGTTTATCCCGCGCATCGTAATACGCCACGAACAGGCGCGCTTCCACAGCTTCACGGTTAGCTTCATCCGCCATCACTCCAGCATGCACCACCTGGCCGGGATAGAGGGTGGGCGAAGCCATCAGCTCGTAACCCTGCATCTTGAGGTCTTCAGGGGCAATGAAAGTAGGCGCCATCGCGCGTACGACCCCTTCGCCCCCGACACAGGAATAAGCCAGGGCCAGGCTGCGCGTCCCCTTACGGCTGTGGCCAGCAACGTTGTTGATTGTCGCGTTAGGCGAACAGTCTCCGGAAGTCTCCACCCTCACCCCTTGAAGGCTGCCAGGCAGCTCGAAGTGAAAACGTGCACCGTCTTTGGGGGCCAGAGGCGCCTCACCCGCCAGAGCGCGCCCTACATTCACGATGGCGTAGGCCTCAGAGACCGCATCTGTCACACAGCGACCGCCATCCGCGGTAGGCAGGTACAACCGGTCGGCCACGGGACCGCGCCAATCCACGCCGGGCACGCTCTCAAAACCCGCCAGGCCATTGCGCAGGCCTATCAGGCAACCCAGGTTACCGCTGTTGCAGTCCGTATCCCAACCGCAGGTATTGACCACCATCAGCGATTTCTGAAAATCGCCCTCCCCATACAGCAGCCCCAGAATAATCAGGGCGTGGTTGGGCACCATGTGACAGCCACCAATGTAATCACGGTAACCGTAATGCTCGACAATGCGCTGGTAGGTTTTGTGCCAGTCGCCATCCCTGGCATGCCAATCGCGCAAGTCGCCGATCATGCGGTAAATAGTCGAATTGGTCGGGATCTGGCGCAGGCCAGTGTCGATCAGGTGGTTAATATCTGTCGAAACAAACGCCTCGGCTTCCATGCCAACCAGCACCTGTGCGCCGTAAATGGCTTCTCCGTCGTGACTGACCGAAGCCGCTCGCCGGGCCATGCTTGCGGCGCGATCGGGGTCGCCCGGGTTGACCATCGCCCAGCCATCGATAAAGATTTGCGCGCCGATCTGCTCGGCCACAATGGGGCCATTGGTGGCGATCGAGCCGCTGGCCGGAGCTTTGAGGCCGTGCTTGAGGCGCAGATAAGCCGTGTGTTCAGATGATGCGCCCAACCCGCCCCACCATAGGATGGTCTTCTTTTCGATCAGGTAATTCAACCATGTATTGCCGATTTGCTCGGGTGAAATGCCCTCATCGTTGCCATGATCGGGCAGTGCGCGTAAGAAGGTGAACGTACCGGATATATCGTCGTCCGTCACGACGAGTGGTTGACCCAGCTTATCGTGGACATAATAAGACACCTCACCCAGCTTCTGATGGATCGTGTCATACCCCCAGCCTTCAAAAGGACGGCCCAGGTAAACGCCGATAATTTTCCCCAACACACCCGCGTAGACGCGCTCAAGATAGTCGGCAGGAAGAGACATAAAAGAATTCCTTTCAAGGTTGGGTTTGAACCGTATAATTCTAATCCAATAGTTTATTCGTAACTCAACTTTGCGAAGAAAGTTGCCGAATTTGAGGTGTTTGCGCTTACCAGGTAAGCGCAAACACCTCAAATTCGGGGCTTTTCACAAGGACCTGAGCGGTTACGTTTATACCCACATAAGGAATTTAGATCAGTTCAGATAACCTGAGTAGCTGCTCTTTTAATTCAGCCTTAGCCCTTGGGTTTGATTTCTGCGAACTGACCAGAGGGAGATCTGCGCCTGGGACAGCCAGACTCCGGCCATATTCCAGTGTGATAATTTGGGCAGGTGAATGGGCAATTAAGCTCTCGATTAAAGGATATAGCTCATCTTGGATTTTCAGATGGGCGATTTGCTCCCCCTGGTGTTTGATCCAACCATTTATATGTATTTCGTACAATTGATCCATGGGCAATTGACCAATATAGTCCAGCAAGCTGTCACCCCGCTCCTCCGCGGCCCAATTAGCGTGGCTGACATCCAGTAAAAAAGCCAGACCGGTTTCGTGGATTATTTCGCTAATAACTAGCGGATCAAAAATATGAGGATTGAGACTGTGCTCGGTGTTTTCGAGAGAAATAAACGTCATGTTAGAAAAATGTTCTTTGAGGTAACTGATAGCATCAATCGCTGTCGCAACCACATTCTTCCGGCTCATCTGCTTGTCTGCGCCGTCTAAGTGGATGGAAATGCCCGGAGAGCCCGCCAGTTCGCACACCTGCTTTAAAACTGTGATATCAAAGTCTTCTTTAAAGTGTGGGGCGCACAGGTTAGTCGTATTGGGATAGATACCATGGTAAATTACAGGCTTAACCTTAATAATTTTCTCGAGCAGCGCAAAAAAGTCGGCAAGACCCTTTTCTCCTGGCTCCAGCCCAAAACTGGGGTATTTAAAGTAATCGAACCTGACACTACCTTCTAACAATAATTCTTCGGCTTCAATTAAATAATTACAGGCCAGGCAGGTTGGGGTCATTGTGTCCTAAATACTTGAAGTAATTACTCAGCCACGAGAAGAGAGTCCCCGTAATAAAGTTTGGCGATATCGAATACAACTGTGAAGAAAAACCGGTTGTCTTAATTGGTTTGGTCAGCCGGTTGGAATTGGTGGACCATATAAACGATCAGTTGAACAGCCTGGTCGAGATTCAATTTACCCGTGTTGATCACGATGTGATAGAGGACCGGGTCATCCCAGGCGACATGGAAAAAGGTGCGGATGTAATCCGCCGAAGCATGGTCGCGCCTTTCGATCAGCTCCTGCGCCTGGCGGTATACGTCTCTGTTTGCGCCCTGGGCGGGTTTGGCCTGGGTCACCTGGTCTTTGATGCGGGTGATACGCTCTTCCAGGGGAGCTTCAATGCGCACATGCAGACAGCATGGCTGGCCTTTGAGCAAGATCTGCCCACCCCGCCCCACCAGCACCAGATTGCCCACATTGCATGCACCGGTCACCGCTTTTTTAACCAGCTCAAAGGAGCTAACCTCATCCAACTGCATGCGCTCGGCTGCCTCAAGCATAAAAATGCCGTCCGTCCCGCCGAATCCGACCAGGGCTCCAGTAGCCATCGTCCCAAACAAGCGGTCCATAAAAGTGTGCACGGGATAATTATCTTCTGAGAGGTCAACGATCTCATGTTCCAGCAGCCCGGCCTGCCGGGCCGCCTCCTCGACCATGCGCTTGTTGAAGAAACGATAACCGAGGGCTTCACACACGCGGCCGGCAATCTCGTCCCCTCCGCTGCCAAACTGTCTCGAAATGGTTATTACTGCCATGCTTCCCTCTCCTTTCGTTACAGTCTAAAACCACATACTCAGAGCCTTGTGAAAAAGACCCGAATTTGAGTTGTTTTGCGCTTATCAAGCAAGCGTCTACACCTCAAATTCGGCAATTTTCTTTACAAGGCTGAGCAGTTACCCTCTACCAGAAAAACTGTCCATGGCTCGATAGCCGATCTTATCGATGCATCGGATTTATACCATTAAATTGAGTATAACACGCACAATTTTTAAACACAATTAAAGAGGGTGATAATAACCAAGTGACCCAACTGTCATGTCCCATCCATGAAGGGTCGTAAGTGGTCTGACAATGTCAATGGGGTAAACAGCATTTTTGATGAGCGTAATCAAACGTTGTGTGGTTACGCCACCCACCCCCAGGCTGAACGCGCCTACACCTGGCTGCTGGCGCAATGCCTACCGCTCCACCCCGTTTACCGCCACAGCCCGGAGGCTCAGCATGGACTCAACCTGCTCCTCGGACGCGAAACGCGCGAAGCCCATACCCTTGGCTTTGAAACGGCGCGCCTGTTGGGTGCGGAACCGGCGCGCGGCCTGCTCACTTACTTTCCCGGCTTCGACCTGGCGCAGGTGTTGGGTCTGTGCGCGCGAATTGGCGCTTCGCCAGACGACGAGCGTTTCTCTGCGCTGGGTAGATTTATCATAGGGCTGCAAGGCGTTTACGGATTATGGACTTATCACCCCCCACCGCAGGTAGCGCGCTGGGTGATACTGGAATTGCTGCCATCCTTTGGGAAACTTGACCAACCATCTGATTGGCTAAGTCAGGAACCACACACGCCCTTCCAGAGCTATCCCAGGCGCAATAAACGTTATTAACCGAAGCGCGTCTTGAATTCCGTCGCTGCCATTTCCCCCGCGGCTTCAACGATCTTTCCAACGATAGGGTGGACAAAAATGGAGGTCAACCCTCCCAACACAGCCGGCGCATACTGGACAAACCAGTTTCTCACGTAGCCAAAGGTGGTTGAAGTAGGTTTTTTATGGATGAGTTCCTTTTCAAGCTCATCGGCATGTTCCAACGCGGCTGCGCGTTTTTCTGGGGGAGCCTTTTTGACTACTTGCTCCTTGAAATCTGAGAATAATTTTTTCACCTCGTCCAGATCCGCCTCAGTGATCTCACCTACCTGACTGATCTGCTTTTGAACGATGTGCTTACCCACCGCAACCTGGTTGGCATGGTCGCCGATGGTAGCCCGGATAATATCACCCCTACTATTTGATTTCGGATTTTTTCCAGTCATCGTGTTATTCCCAGTGATTAAAAAACAGTAACTGCTCAGGCATATGAGAGAAAGCCCCGAATTTGAGGTAATTGCGGGTGCGGAGCACCCGCAATTACCTCAAATTCGGACCACTTTCTTCTCATGCCTGAGTAGTTACAAAAAACAATTGATATTTGCCCGGCTCCTCAAAATGGCCAGGATGGAATGACCAATTTACATATTATAGATTATATTTATCGCATATTCAAGAACAAAGGTTTGGCTCAATAAGGACTTCCGCTGTGAAACCCCGCATTTTTGGGTGTGAGCGCGTACGCGCTCACACCCAAAAAGCGGACCATTCCACGGGATATCCTGAAGAACCAAAGGATTATATACACTCAAGTGCTCGACACCTGGCCTTTTCAGGATGTACGATCAGGTATCTGAGGTTATTCGGAACATCATTCCACTGTGACCCCACCTTTCGAGGCGCGAGAGATGGGGGGTGAATCCAGAGATACCCCAAGGATCTCAAATAAAAATAATTCTTCGAGAGGTTACTACCATGAGATTGATCCGTTATACCCTTAAATATTGGCTGCCCCTGGCTGCGGCGATCAGTGCAGTGTGCGGCACGATCTACCTGGCAGTCCAGCAAGATATGCGTATGGGGCTCAACGACCCCCAGATCCAGATGGCGGAAGATGCCGCCCACGCCCTGGAATCCGGCACATCGCCTACGGCCCTCATGCCGGTGGGCGTCCCCCAGGTGGATATCGCTCAGAGCCTGGCGCCCTACATGATCATCTTCGATGCACAGGGTAAACCCCTGGCATCAGGGGCTATCCTGCACGGCAGCGTTCCGGTTCCTCCTCCTGGCGTATTTGACTTCACCCGAAAGAACCAGGAAGACCGCATAAGCTGGCAGCCAGAACCCGGTGTGCGAAGCGCGGTTGTGATCGTAGCCGCCAAAAACGGTCAGGCCGGTTTTGCCCTTGCCGGACGCGGTATGCGCGAGGTGGAAAACCGTGAAAGCCAACTCACCACGCTGGTAGGAGCCGGCTGGTCAGGCGGTTTAATCCTTACTTTCGTTCTGGTGGTACCCTTTGAAATCCTGCCCTTCACCCGCACGAAGGCCTGACGGGGGAATAATCATATACTACCCGATCGCTACTTACCGATTCGCTTAACATATCTCGCGAGAGGTCTGATAATAACACCTAATATAGTCGATATAAATCGTATGCAGAATTAAGACCCGAATTTAAGGTGTAGGCGCTTACACCTTAAATTCGGGTCCTTTTCACATGGACCCGGGTAATTACAATGA
>DAIQPZ010000055.1:0-6357 GCA_036787065.1 Anaerolineaceae bacterium | reverse complement strand
GCGCTTACACCTTAAATTCGGGTCCTTTTCACATGGACCCGGGTAATTACAATGAACCCAATAGTTATTACTCTTGACAAAAAGCCAATGACGCTGGATAATAACGACACAATAAGTCGTATATTAATTTGATCGGACACATTATTCGACATGAAGGTTTCGAAAAAATCGGATTATGCATTGCGTGCTTTATTTTCTCTAGTCGAAGACTACGGCCAGGGCCCGGTATCTATCCGGGAACTGGCTGCCCGTAACGATGTGCCCAAGCGATTTCTGGAGCACATCCTGCTCGATCTGAAATCCATGGGGTGGGTAGACAGCACACCCGGAAAATACGGCGGTTATTTCCTGGCCAAAAGCCCGGATGAGATCCGTATGGGCCAGGTGGTACGCCGTTTCGATAACCTGCTGGCGCCGATCAACTGCGTCTCGGTCATCCACTATGAAAAATGCAGCCAGGAACCCGGCTGTCGTTTCCGGCGAGTGTTCTTGCAAATCCGCAACGACACCACCAGGCTGATGGATAATGCCACGCTGGCTTCAGTGTACGCCGGGCAACCGGTACTACCCCAAGAAGTTTTCGATCAAGCTCTGATTGAAGGGGATGGAATCTAAGTCATAGACTCTGTTGATCATTTTTAACCTATGACAAAGTCATATATTACTCTTGACAAGAAGAAAGCTCTGATGCATAATAACGACTATATAAGTCGTTATAGAACTATTCTTAGGAAAGAACCTGAAATGTCTGTATTAAAGTCGATGATGTGTATGTGTACAAAACGAGAAGCTGAGCCTCCCAGCGCTAGATGGCGAGCCAGGATCAACGCTACTTAACACCGTACGCATCCACTGACTCAAGGTTAACCGCTGAAATGACGGGCAGCTTCTCGAAAAATCAACTGAGAATCCACTGCCTGTCGTTTTTTTATTCAATAAGGTCTTTTTAAAACCTGGCAAAATCTGAATCATGTCAATTCGAACGAAATACAAATATTAATAGTAACTGCTCAGGCTCGTGTGAAAGTTGCCGAATTTTAGGTGTTTGCGGGTGCTCCGCATCCGCAAACACCTAAAATTCGGGTCTTTATCACTGGGCTCTGAGTTGTTACAACCATTCTATTCAAAGGAAAAAAGCATGAAAATAGCCAAAGATGTCACTGAGCTGATCGGAAATACTCCCCTGGTGCGTTTAAACCGGGTAACAGAAGGGGCAGTTGCTGAAGTTGTCGCCAAACTGGAATTTTATAGCCCTGCCCACAGCGTTAAGGACCGCATCGGGGTCTCGATGATCGATGCGGGAGAAAAAGATGGCAAGCTCAAACCCGGTATGACCATTATCGAGCCGACCAGTGGAAACACTGGGATTGCCCTGGCGATGGTGGCAGCGGCCCGCGGTTATAAGATCAAGATCTTTTTACCCGAGTCCTTTAGTAAAGAACGACGCATGCTGCTGCGCGCTTACGGCGCCGAACTGATCCTGATACCCACCAGTGAGGGCATGCCAGGAGCGATTAAACGGGCTGAAGAGCTGGCGGCCAGCGAGCCGGAGCATTACTTCCTGCCACAACAGTTCAAGAACCCGGCTAACCCCGAGATCCACCGCAAGACAACCGCTGAAGAGATCTGGCGCGACACCGATGGCAAGGTTGATTTTGTGGTGTCGGGTGTGGGCACGGGCGGTACCATCACCGGTATTGCTGAAGTGATTAAGTCACGCAAGCCATCCTTCAAGGCCATCGCTGTCGAACCGGATGCCAGCCCGGTGCTCTCTGGCGGGCAGAAAGGGCCACACGTGATCCAGGGTATCGGCGCCGGCTTCATTCCGGATGTGCTCAATACAAAAATCTACGACGAAGTGATCCGCGTAAAAGACGACGATGCCTTGGATATCGCCCGCCGGATGGCCAAAGAAGAGGGCCTCTTGGTCGGCATCTCATCGGGAGCCGCCACGTGGGCCGCACTGCAGGTGGCGCGACGCCCTGAAAATGCGGGCAAATTAATTGTGGTGATCATTCCATCTTTCGGCGAGCGCTACCTGAGCACGCCCTTATTCGCCAACCTGGCCGACTAATTCGCCGGTAAACCGCTGTTATAAAACCAGGCGCACGGTAACGGCTCAAGTTACAAAGGAGCCCTTAATAATAGAATAGATGCTCTTATCCAGAGAGGCGGAGGGACCGGCCCGGTGATGCCTCGACAACCTGTTCTTCGGGACAAGGCGCCAATTCCGGCAAGTATTGTAACTGGAAGATGAGAGGAGATCGGTTGTACAAAATCTCTTCTTATCTTCCAGAAGAGGTTTTATCCATCCGATCGCCCTATTTTTATAGAAAGGTAATTCGCATGACACCCAACGAATCCAAACGAGAATACGGTTTCAACACCCGCCAGTTGCACGCTGGCCAACAGCCCGACCCCACCACCAACTCGCGAGCAGTCCCGATCTACCAAACCACTTCTTATGTTTTCAACAGCACCGAGCATGCCGCCAATCTGTTTGCCCTGAAAGAATTTGGCAACATCTACACGCGCATCATGAATCCCACAAACGACGTTTTCGAGCAGCGCATCGCCTCACTCGAAGGTGGGGTGGGCGCCCTGGCGGTCAGTTCAGGCCATGCCGCTCAGTTCCAGGCATTCTTCACCCTGGTCGGCGCCGGCGATCACATTGTTTCGGCGGCCACCCTATATGGCGGTACTTATAATCAATTCGTTTATTCCTTCCCCCGCCTCGGGATCGAGGTGACCCTGGTGGATCCCAGCGATCCTGAAAACTTCCGCCGCGCTATCCGGCCAAATACAAAGATCCTATACGGCGAGACCCTCGGCAATCCAATGATCAATGTCTTTCCCTTCGAAGAAGTCGCCAAGATCGGGAAGGAATTCGGCATCCCGCTGGTGATCGATAACACTTTTGCCACACCCTATTTGTTCCGCCCGTTTGAATGGGGCGCCAACATCGTTGTCCACTCCGCCACTAAGTTCATCGGCGGTCACGGCACCTCAATCGGCGGTGTGATTGTCGATGGTGGCAATTTTGAATGGAAGGGCAATCCGCGTTTTCCGAATTTCAACACTCCGGATGATAGCTACCATGGCCTGGTCTACGGCGATCTGGCGGCCGCGGGTCTCCCACCGTTTATCATCAAAGCCCGCGTGCAAATCCTGCGCGACTTCGGTGGCTGCCTTTCACCGTTCAATTCTTTCCTCTTCTTGCAGGGCCTTGAAACTCTCAGCCTGCGCATCGAACGGCATGTCTATAACGCCCAGAAGGTGGCCGAGTTCCTCCACAGCCATTCCAAGGTAGCCTGGGTGGCCTACCCCGGTTTGAAAGATAGCAAAGAATATGCCGCCGCTCAAAAATACATGCCCAAGGGCGCGGGCGCTATCCTCGGCTTCGGCATCAAGGGCGGAGCGGCCGCTGGAATGAAATTCATCGAAAGTCTGCTGCTCTTCAGCCACCTGGCTAACGTGGGAGACGCCAAGAGTTTAGCGATCCACCCCGCCACCACCACTCACAGCCAGCTCAACGACGAACAGAAGGCCAGCGCCGGCGTGACCCCCGATTTCGTCCGCCTGAGCATCGGTATCGAAGATATCGATGATATTTTGTGGGACCTCGACCAGGCGCTCCAACAAGTCTAGGACAGTTGGGCGTTACATCCAAAAGCCAATGTAGAATTGGCGTCGAACGCCACCTGGCGGCGATCACATTCCTGGCTCTCCGGCAAGGAAAAAACGGGGAGCCAGGAATTTACAAGCTTTTGGGAGTTTTTAAAGAGTAGATCTTTTTTACCGGTAGTCAATGAGGTGAAGTATGTCTGAAACACAAACCAAAGTCGACCATTCTGTAATCCGCACCAATCAAGCCACGATCATCATCCTGCTGTTGATCGGCTTCATCCTTAATTTCCCCTGGCTGGTGACCTTAACCGCCCTGGTCATGATCATAGGGACCGTGATCAAACGACCTGGCTTCGCTTTCATCTACACATCCTGGTTAAAACCCAGAAACTGGGTCAAACCTGATGTTTTGCAGGATAACCCCGAACCCCACCGTTTCGCCCAGGGATTTGGAGCAGTTGTGTTAACCATCTCGACCATTGCCTTGATCACCGGGGCGGGCGTTTTGGGATGGGCGCTGACCTGGCTGGTCATCGCGCTGGCATCGTTAAACCTCTTCATCGGTTTCTGTGCCGGCTGCGCCGTTTATTACTGGCTGAACCGTTTGAAGGTACCAGGGTTCGGTAAATCTGCCCCCGTGGGGACTTTCCCTGGAATGCGCCCAAAGGCCAGTTCATCGTGACACCCGCGTGGCTCATCCGCACAAGTCTGGCGCTCGCGATCATCGCTTCAGGTTGGCTGGTTTTCAAGCTGGTGACTTATCTGAGCTTAAATCGGGTTAGAAAGATTGCCCACCGTCTTGAAAATTACCAGCCCGGTAAGGCTGCCATCGTCTATTTCACTACCCCTGACTGTTTGGCGTGCAAAGCTGCACAGCACCCGGCCTTGGTGCGTCTGCAATCTTTACTGGGTGACCAACTACAAGTAATCGAGATTAACGCTTACGAAGATCCAGACATGGCCAAAGATTGGGGCGTGTTGAGCGTTCCAACCACATTCATCCTGGATTCCAAAGGCGCGCCCCGCCAGGTCAATTATGGAGTCACTCCGGCGGAGAAATTGTATGATCAGCTCCGACAGACGAAACCTCAAGCCATATAGATAGCAAGGTGTCAACATTTCAAATGGGCTGCTTGAAGCTGCGGCTTCGGCGGCCCTGACCGGTGCGGACGTCTTAGCCGTCCGGAAAATTCGTGTCGGGCGCAAACAGAGCGCCAGCACCTAATCCCGTAAACGCTCCTGCCGGCTAATGCCCCCTGACCATGACCTTATGGTCATGGGGCGCAGCCCGTTAACGGGTATAATGGGGGGAATTTCTTCAGGCCATATTTGCGGCGCTATCTACCATTAATTCCGTAAAAAAAGGACAATCCTATCGACAATGGGTAATATCGCCGCGGTAATCACTGCCTTCTGTTGGTCGATCACCTCGATCCTGTTCAGCATCACCAGCAAGCAGGTTGGGGCGCTGGCGGTCAACCGATTGCGCCTGTTGTTTGCCAGCATCCTGCTGCTTGCCACCCACCTGATCGTGCAAGGCCAGTTGATCCCGCTTAATTTCAACCTCGATCGCTGGATCTGGTTGGGTCTCTCTGGCATTATCGGCCTGACCTTGGGAGACGCCTTCCTCTTCCAGGCCTATGTGATGATTGGGCCGCGGTTGAGCACGGTCATGATGGCCCTCTCACCGGTGGCAAGCGCCATCCTGGCCTGGCTGGTACTGGGCGAACGGCTCAACCTGGTAGAAATGGCTGGGATCGCCGTCACTGTGGCCGGGGTTACCTGGGTGGTGTTGGAAGAACAGGCGGATAACGGTGTGGTCCACACCCAACACACCCGCCGTCAATACCTGCTGGGCCTCTTGTGTGGCGTGGGAGCAGTGCTGGGCCAGTCATTTGGCCTGATCCTATCCAAGCGTGGGTTGCAGGGCAGCGTCTCGCCCCTCTCGGGCGTGGTGATCCGCATCATCGTGGCAGCTGTCGCCATGTGGCTTTATACCCTCATCCGCGGCCAGATCGGGCCAACCCTGGCAGTCTTCCGCCGGACTAAAACCACCGGAATTATCGTTACCGGCAGTGTGATCGGGCCTTTTATCGGCGTGTGGCTTTCACTGGTATCGATACAGCTCATTCCGGTAGGCATTGCCTCCACCTTGCAGTCACTTAGCCCCATTTTCGTCCTGCCAATGACGGCGATCTTCTTTAAAGAAAAAATAACCTCGCGCGCCATACTGGGTACGTTGGGGGCCCTCGCCGGCGTGGCGCTGCTCTCCCTGGCAGGTTGAGAGCGATCCGCCTCGGGACTGCCTATACCCCCGCCTGCTGGTCCAGGTTGGCTTTGTTTTCCGCCATAAGTGACGCCTCCAATGAAGTGGTGATTTGCTGCTGAAGTGCTTCTTTGCTCGGTCTGCGTTTGCCCAGGCTTTTAAGTGTGCCAAGTAGATCGAAGGTCATTTGGTGAGTCAATTTGTTGAGCGTCTCGCTCGAAAGGCGCTGGCCGGATTCAAACCAATGGACCGCGGCATAGCCCATCACCACAGTAGTCGAGCTGGCAATCGCTGCCGACAACAACCAGCCCGGCAAACCACCCAGCTTGCTCAGCTCCTGGAAGATAGTGCGTCCTAAAAATCCCAGGCCGAAAGTAGCCACCAGCTCCATGGCACGCTTCGGTGTGATGCGGAAAGAGTAAATCCGGGCTATACCCAACACCATCATAGACTGGATCATAACC
>DAIQPZ010000182.1:0-5306 GCA_036787065.1 Anaerolineaceae bacterium | reverse complement strand
GTCGGGGACAGGGATAGATTCGATCAACTCCTGAACGTAAGGGTGCTTGGGGTTTTCTATGATCCTACCGGTTTTCCCCCGCTCCACAGTGGTGCCCTGGAAGAGCACGTACATCAGATCGCTAATCTGGTAAGCCGTCGAGAGATCATGGGTGATGTACAGGAACGAAATTTTCTGTTCATCACGCAGCCGCAGCATGATATCCAGGATCATGGCGCGCAGTGAAGCATCGACGGCTGATACAGGCTCATCAGCGATGATCAGGCGCGGGCGGAGCATATAGGCACGGGCAACCATCACCCGCTGGCGCTGACCGCCGGAAAGCTGGTGCGGATACTTCTCCAGGATCTCACCACCCCGCAGGCCGACGACTTTCATGGCGTCTTCAATCATCTCATCAGCCGATAATCCGGTATCTTGAGAAAATTTGAAGTGCCTGGCCACCATGTTCATGATGTGGGAGACGCGGTAGAAGGGATTATAGACCTCGTATGGGTCCTGGAAAATGGCCTGAACCTCTTTGCGGTACATGATCCGTTGGGTCCTGGTCATATTAGCGAGGTCAACATCCCTATATAAGACTTTACCCTCGGTACAGGTCGTAAAACCGAGGATCAAGTTGGCCAGAGTAGTCTTTCCGCTGCCGCTCTCGCCCGCGATGGTGACGATCTTGGCCTGGTTCTCGAAGATATCCAGGGAAAAATGATCCAGCGCCACGAACGGCTTGGAAGAACTCAGAAAACCACCGCCGTAGTTGCAGCGGCTGGGGTTTGAGTTGCCGGAATAGTACAAGAAGCCAGGGCAAAACTCATGATGCAACTACTGCAAAGAGCTTCATCAAAGTGCTTTTCATTTCTTTCGCCTCCAAGGGAAAAACTATTGAACAGGTCGTGTTATTAGAAGGATAGAGTTACAGAAACTGTTTGAGGATATGATATTCTCTCGAATCACCTCCTTTATAACTGACCTGAAGGACAGGCTCTTGGAACCCTTTAAACAGATCCTAGTGGGATGAAGTAGACTCATGTGAAGAGTACTATCCACATCTTATTTATAATTTATTATGAAAGCAATCCCTAGTGACAAATGTCATATATTGGTCAATATTTCCAATACTGATTGTTTCTGATCACTTATTTTTGCTATAATCGAATAAGGGATAAATAAAACGATCATGCAGAGCGCTAAAGAGCAAATAAACCCTGGGAAATCCACAATCTTCATCGCTGGCTGAGCGAAATGTAACGGTATGGATAGGAAACCACTTTGAACGTTTCAGATAAAACCAATGACCGGTGTGAACAAATTGTGGCGTGGGTGGACGAATATAGTTATTTGTCCGTCAACCAGATCAGCGTATTGTGCCATTCTTCGGATATCACCATCCGGCGAGACCTCGTAAAACTTGCTCATCAAAAGCGAATCCGCCGCACGCACGGCGGGGCAGCCTCGCTCCTTAGGACGCCAGAAATTCCTGGTGCGTTCACCATCACCGGCGAAGATGGCCACGAACCGGTTGCGCCTGTGCGCAGTGACCAGCCCTTGTTTTACCGGTTGGACGCTCTCATCACTGCTGATTTGCTACCCAAATTTGCCGGGTTAATGCACAAGTCTGGCTCGAAGAAGCATTTACCGGTTATCGCCGAATCCCTGCCTTTGGCGGATACTGAAACCTGCGTGACGGTGGATAACTACCAGGCAGGTTTCGACCTCGGGTGTTGGGCCGGAGATTACGCGCTGACTCATTGGGCCGGACAGGCACGTGTACTCGATCTGACCTATCACCGTCCCAACACGGCAGCCCGAAGCCAGGGCTTTTTAGAAGGTTTGCACAGCCTGGCCCCCGCTGCTGAACTGGTCTTCTCTATCAACACGCAATCGCGCTACGATATGGCTTATCAACTCACCCGTGACGCGCTCTCTGTGCATTCAAACATCAACCTGATTTTTGCCATGAACGACACCAGCGCGCGCGGCGCGTGTGATGCCTGCACAGACCTGGGCATCTCCAGGGACCAACTCATCATCCTGACCTTTGGTGTGGAGGGACCGGCGATGATAGACCTGGTAGCGAAGGGCGAGTGGATCCGCGCTGCGGTATGTATGTTTCCAGAGATTGTAAGCGCCATCTGTATAGAGGCTGCCATAGCGGCCTATAATCACCAGGCGCTGCCGGCACAACTCGTCACGCCTTACTGTATCACCACCCCTGAAACTCTATCCCACCTCTACGAAAGAACGTCCGCGGGCTGGTGTTTGCGCTGGCAGACCATCCTGGATGAATTGTGCCTGCCCCTGCCATTGAACCCAGACGCGCCCGATACCCACCGCCCGCTGCCCCGTCGTTTAGGCTTTATCTACACCTTTGTGGAGCACGACTGGTACAAAAGCCTGGCCCATCACATGACGGATTATGCCGGTAAGCTGGGCATACATTTGGAATTGTTGGATTTTGAACAGACCCAAAAAGATGAACTCAACCTGCGTCGCAACGAGATTGCCCGCCGGGCGGCCAGCGAGGTGAAACCGGGCGACACTATTTTTATTGACGCCGGATCCATTTCCCGTGAGCTGGCCGAACAGCTCCGTGACCGGCAGCAGATCACCGTCATCACCAACGCTATGCCGGTGTTGGAGGCGCTGAAAGACAGCCCAGGCAATTTGACCCTCATTAGCACTGGGGGCGCCTTCCGCCGCGCGAGCCAATCCTTTGTCGGTCCCCCGGCTGAAGCCATGTTGAAAGAGTTCCGGATTGATAAGCTGTTTCTGATGGCTTCGGGTGTTTCAAAAAACTTTGGTATATCGCACACCAACATTTCCGAGGTGACCATCAAACAGCTTATGCTCCGCGCGGCTCGCGAGGTGATTTTGTTGGCCGATTATACTTGTTTTCAGCAAGAAGCGTTGATCCAGGTTGCGCCGATTACCATGGTGCATAAAATCATCACCGATGATGCGCTCCCAGCCTCGATTCGGCTGGAATTGGGCGCATTGGGGATTTCCGTTATCCTTGCCGCTATGTAAACCGTCTTTCATCGACTATTTTTATTGGCTAGCTGCATGCAAAATTCGTCTTCTCTTTGTTCAGGCCAATATGATATTTTTCCTGGTTTCCCGGTACAGCCAGGAGACATTTCCATTGGCTATACCGCCCTGGCGCGGCAAATCGCTGCACAGGTCGCAGTGGGCTGCCGCCAGTTCGTTATCGATGGCTACGGCGGTGTTTTTTGGGAGGTTTTTCGTGAAGCCCTGGCGCAGGCCCTGGCGACCCGTGGTCTCCGTGCGGTTTGGACCGAAGCGCAGACTGCTCTGAAACCCGCTGCCGATGTTGACCGGCTGATTGCGCCCTTTCTGGGCGGGAACGACCCTCTGTTTGGCACGCGCTTTACGGGAACGCTAGCCGATTTTTTCGAGGCCGGTCCCTTGGGCGCTCTGAGGCCAGACCCCACGGCTGCCGTGAACATCCTGTATGGACCTGGCGCCGCGCTGGCGGGATGGTCGGGTTGGCTCATCTACCTGGATGTTCCCAAGGTTGAGATCCAGAACCGCTCACGCGCCGGGCAGATCACCAACCTGGGGGCATCGCGGCCGGCTGACCCAAAGGGGATGTACAAACGTTTTTACTTTGTGGATTGGGTGGCCTTCAACGCGCACAAGACGGACCTCCTACCAAAAATAGACCTGTTTATCGATGCCCAAACCGCTGGCGAACCGGTCATGACCTCCGGCGCAGTCTTGCGAGAGGCCATCACGCGCATGAGCCATAATTACTTCCGTGTGCGGCCCTGGTTTGAGCCAGGACCCTGGGGTGGGCAGTGGATGAAGACCCATATCCCACAGCTCCCGCAGGAAAAGGTCAACTACGCCTGGTCGTTTGAGCTGATTGTGCCGGAGAACGGGCTGATGCTGGCCGATGGACACCGACGGTTGGAATTTTCTTTCGACCTGTTGATGGCTCAGGCCTACCCGGAGGTGTTGGGGCGCGGCGCTGCCCGCTTTGGCAGCGAGTTCCCCATCCGGTTTGACTTTTTAGATACGTTTGATGGTGGAAACCTGTCCGTGCAGTGCCATCCGCGACCTGAGTACGTTCGTGAGCGCTTTGGTGAATCTTTTACCCAGGATGAGACCTACTACATCCTCGATTGCAAGCCAGGCGCCAGGGTGTACCTGGGTTTCCGTGAGGATATTGATCCACGCGCCTTTCGCGCCGAGTTGGAGCGCAGTTTTGCTCAGGCTGCCCCAGTGGAGATTGAAAAGTATGTCCACACTGAACCGGCCCACAAACATGACCTGTTCTTGATCCCCAACGGCACCATTCACTGTGCTGGGGCCAACAATATGGTGCTCGAGATCAGTTCCACACCTTATATTTTTACCTTCAAGATGTATGACTGGCTGCGCCAGGACCTGGACGGGCGCCCTCGGCCCCTCAATATTCAACGCGCCTTTGATAACCTGTATTTTGACCGCAAAGGCGCACGCATTCATGAGGAATTTGTTTCACACCCGCGCCTGATAGAGCGCGGCGACACATGGGAACTCTATCATCTGCCCACGCATCCCGATCATTTCTACGATGTCACCCGTGTCCGTTTCACCGGCCGGGTCACTTTGCCCACGAATCGGTCTTGCCAGGTGATGAGCCTGGTCGAAGGCCAGGCCGTCATCCTGGAGACTCGCGAAGGGATGCGCCAGTGTTTCAACTACCCGGAGACCTTTGTGGTTCCGGCTGCTGCGGAACAGTTCACGTTGATTAACGACACGGATGAACCGGTCATGGTCGTCATGGCCTTTTTGAAGGACCGCCATTGATCAATCACAATTTTGGGTCTTTCACAAAGCTCTGAGATGTTATGACCCATCGCTACTGCTCAGACACACGTGAAAAGGTCCGAATTTGAGGTGTTTGCGCTTACCTGGTATGCGCAAACACCTCAAATTCGGGTTTCCCTTCTCATGGATGAGCAGTTATGACCCATCGGGCTTAATCACGAAGGCGACAAATGAATTTTGTATCAGGCATTGATGGCAGTGGGACAAAAACAGGAGCACTCATTATGGACCCGGTGGGGCGCGTGTTGGGGGCAGGCGAGGGTGGCCCATCCATCTATGGCATTGTGCCCGGGGCAGTCACCCGGGCCAGCATCCGTAATGGGGTGGAACCTGTGCGTCGGGTCGCGGGGCTGCCGCCCGCGCCGTTCGCGGCCGCGTTTTCAAGCCTGATACACTTTATGGGAGCAAAGGATTATGAGCAAAGTCGAAACTGTATATTTGATTCACCACAGTCATACCGATGTGGGCTACAC
>DAIQPZ010000181.1:0-5326 GCA_036787065.1 Anaerolineaceae bacterium | reverse complement strand
TTGTGTCCATTGAACTATTTTATCACCATGCAAGCAGCTTGAAGGATAGGATAGGCCATAACAATAACCGGTGTTGCGGATAGATATATCCTACCGATCGGTTGATCGCCAATGTTAGATGGGGCATTTTATGCTAGAATTCGATGGACCCTTTTTATTTCTCCCCAAGAACCCCCGCATGGATAACCCCATTCTGACCACAAAATCAATTAGCCCGGCTGAAAGGGATCATCTTGTGCTGCGCGGTGCTCTGTTTGACCGGCTGGGAGAAGGCTTGTCGGCACACCGTTTGATCCTGATCCCGTTCGATCTTTTGACGGCCTACCCATCTGAATCAGATCCGCGTCAACTCGGCGACCCGGCAGGCGTGACTTTTTGCGAGCAGTTGATCCGGGCTTTCAGCATAACCAAACACAAGGCGGTCATCCAGGCTGCCGGCTTAACAACGGCCCAACCGGGCGCTGTTGAGCTGGTAGAGCCCCTCAGCCCGCGTGAACTGGAGGTATTGGCGTTGATCGTATCGGGTCTTTCAAACCCGGAGATTGTCAGGAAACTCTATTTAACCACCAACACGCTCAAAGCGCACACCGGTTCGATCTTTGGAAAACTGGATGTCCACACCCGGATGGCAGCCGTGGTGAAAGCGCGCGAGTTGGGGTTGATCAAGTCATAAAGCTTTGTTTTTAGGAGGTAACCCAAATGTCAATCCAGGCCCCTTATCCTGAACTTGAAGAGCTGCTCCAATTGGCCGGCGAGGCCGGTCAGCGGATCTGTGAGATCGAAGCCAGTGAAGGCGCGGCAGGCAACATCTCGATCTACCTGGGATGGCCCGTCGATCCGCGCAGGCGCTTTCCCAACGAGGAGACCATCCCATTACCCCAACCGGTGCCTGAATTGGCCGGGAAAGCATTTATAGCCACTGGTTCTGGCCGGCGCCTGCGCGAGATCATCCAGGACCCAACCGCTAATATGGGTGTGGTAGTCGTCAACCCGGGGGGCACGACCGGTACCTTGTTCACCTCTCCCCGCCGTTTGTTTGCCCAGTTGACCAGCGAGTTTAATTCTCACCTGGCGGTTCATTACGACCAGGTGCTGACCACCGGCGCCAATTTCCAGACCGTGATCCATGCACAACCCCCAAACATGACCTATCTGAGCAATGTCCCGGCTTACCAGGATGAACGTTATCTCAACACCCATTTGTTACGTTGGCAGCCGGAGTTGATCATTAATTTGCCCGAGGGTATTGGTCTTGTGCCATTTGCCGTGCCAGGTTCGAAGCAATTAATGCAGGGTACGGTTCAATCGCTGAGGTCCCACCGCGTGGTGATCTGGTGCAAGCATGGGGTGATGGCCCGTTCCGATCAATCGGTCAAACGCGCCAGTGACCGGATCGAGTATGCCGAAGCCGCCGCGCGATACGAATATATGAACCTGGTATGTGGTGAACGAGGCGTGGGTTTATCGGCAGAGGAGATCCAGGCCATTTGCGCAGCATTTAATGTCAAGCAGTCAATTTTCTAAGGATGTCTGTCGTGTCAGATCATCTGACTTTCGCCAGGATGAGGGTTGAGTGGGCCACGAGCCCGTCGGGTTGGGCAATCCAAGCCCGTGTTTGAGCTGGATCCTGCACGCGAATTAATGGTCATGGATGGAGGCATAAGTTGCGATATCAATTAATCCCAAAAACCGATTTGAATGCCGCGGTCATCTGCCTGGGAACGGGTGGTTTGGGCAGTGTGACCGACCGTGAAACGTCTTTCCGCATGTTGGATGCCTACCTGGATGCGGGTGGTAACTTTATCGATACCGCAAAGGTTTATGCGGACTGGCTGCCAGGCGAGCGCAGCATCAGTGAGAAAACGATTGGGGCGTGGGTGAATGCCCGCGGGAACCGATCAAAAGTAATCCTGGCTACCAAGGGCGCCCATCCGGACCTGAGCAGCATGTCCGTCCCTCGCCTCTCCGCGGGTGAGATCGTCTCAGATCTGGATGCCAGCCTGAAACACCTGGGTACAGACACCATCGACCTGTACTGGCTGCACAGGGACGATCCGGAGAGGCCGGTGGAGGACATCCTTGGGACACTTGCCCAGCAAACGAAGGCGGGCAAGGTCCGTTATTTTGGCGCCTCGAATTGGAAAGTGGAACGGTTGAAAGCGGCTCAAAACTGGGCTTACCAAAACCAGGTCTCTGGGTTTGTGGCCAGCCAGATCTTCTGGAATATTGGCCTGCCCGATCCTGAGCGGATCGGGGATAAGACGATTGCCTATATGGACGCTGCGACCTGGCGTTACCATGTAGACAAAGGGTTGGCCGTCCTGGCTTACACTTCGCAGGCCAACGGTTATTTCACCCGGCGAGCTGCCGGGGAAGCTGTTTCGGAGACTTTGCGCCAGGTGTACCACCAGGTGGAGAACGAGGCAAGGTTAGAATGCATCCGCGCCCTCTCCGGCCAGACGGGCTTAAGTGCAAGTCAGATTGGGCTGGCCTACCTGACCTGCCAACCCTTCCCGGCTTTCCCGATTATTGGCAGCCGCACCCAGGAGCAGTTGGAAGACAGCCTGACAGCGGCCGATGTGACCTTAACCCCTGGCCAGGTGAGCTACCTGGTTAACATGTAGATCAAAAAAAGGTAACTGCTCAGCCACGCAAAGATTGCTGCCGAATTTTAGGTGTTTCCGTATGCGAGGCACACGCAAACACCTAAAATTCGCGGCTTTTTCACAGTGGGCTGAGCAGTTACAAAAGAGGAACTCATGAGCGATTTTAATATTCTCGATTTTGGCGCAATCTCGGACGGCTCGACGGACAACGCCGCCAGCATACAAAAAGCCATCGATACCGCCACTGCCGCCGGGGGTGGGCGTGTGATCGTGCCGGCGGGTAAGCCGTTTATGACCGGCACCCTTACGCTGAAATCCAACGTGGAACTGCATGTCGAACGCGGCGGCACACTTCTGGGCAGTCTCAACTGGGAGGATTACGGGTATCATCGCAAAGTCTCGGCCCTGGGGGCCGGCTCGGTCAATGATAAGGGCCTGAGCATGCTGATCACCGCGGACGGGGCGGAAAACATCGCTATCACAGGGGGTGGGGTGATCGATGGCAATGGACGCTCGTTTGTGGAAGAGGACTTGGGTTACATATATAAAATGAAATATAACCGGCCGTTCACCTTCTTTCTGCTCGGCTGCCACAACGTATTGATGGAGAATGTCATCGTCCGCGATGGGGCCTTGTGGACCGTGCGAATGTCTGGCTGTGAAGATGTGACCATCCACGCCATCCATATTCAGAACGACCTCAAGCTGCCCAATAACGATGGGATTGACCTCGACCGCTGTCGCAACGTGCGTATCAGTGACTGCAATATCGTCAGTGGGGATGACTGCATTTGCTTGAAGACCTGCCAGGAAACGGAAGGTTATGGCCCGTGTGAAAACGTGACCGTCACAGGCTGTACGCTGGTGTCGACCTCATCTGCGTTGATCATTGGAGCGGAAGCCTGCGAGCCAATGCGCAATATCGTTTTCGACTCCTGTGTGATCCGTTCCAGCCACCGCGGGCTGGCGATCCATTTGAGTGAAGAAAGCGACATCGAGAATGTGCTCTTCTCGAATATGATCGTGGAAACCAGGATCTTCCATGAAGCCTGGTGGGGACGGGGCGAGCCGATCTATGTCACTGCCATTCCTTGGACAAACGAGCACAAGATAGGGCACGTGCGCAATATCCGCTTTAGCAACATCCTCTGCCGCGGCGAAAATGGAGTCGTCGTCGAAGGGTGGGAACCTGGTTTGATCCAAAACATCCTCTTCGATGGGGTGCGCGTCGAGTTAGATAAGTGGTCGAAATGGCCTGGCGGGCGCTTCGATCTGCGCCCGACCCCGGGCGAGCCGCTGCCCGCTCATTCCACGGCCGGTTTCTATATGCGCAATGCCTCCGGTGTGACCCTGCGCAATTGTGAAGTCGCCTGGGGCGCCAACCCGCCCGATTATTTCCAGTACGCGTTAGAAGCGCACAATATCGATGGCTTAACCCTGGAAAACTTCAAGGGCAGCCACGCTCATCCGCAACAGAGCACCGCGATCTTGAGGGATTAATAAGTGACTGAAGGACGATTAGAACGCATCCTCGTCCATCCCAATGGGCGTTTCTTAATGACGCAAAGCGGAATACATTATTTTCTGGCTGGCGGATACTGCCTGGGAGTTGTTTCACCGCCTGAACGACGAAGAAGCGAAAAACTACCTGGCCAACTGCGCGGAAAAGGGTTTTACGGTGATCCAGGCAGTGGCGCTGGCTGAGGATAATGGTCTGAATGCGCCCAAACCTTCAGGTGATCATCCCTTGATTGGCCTGGATCCCTCCCAGCCCCCCGAAGCGTACTTTTCCCGGGTCGACCGGATGATCCAGGCCGCGGAAAAAGTCGGTTTGTATGTGGCGCTACTGCCCACCTGGGGGGATAAGGTTGCGAATGGAATGTGGGGCGCCGGGCAGGTTTCAGAATAAATACTTTCTCGCAGGGGTCTGAGTAGTTACCTTTGGACCATTAATCACCTCGTAACAACAAACGATTTACGCCAGGGTTTGCCCGGTAACTTTTTGTGCGCTCACCACACCATTCATCAAATATGGGTCAGAACCGAGGATGTTATGAGACTTCGTCTTTAATCGCAATTTCGAGCTTACCCGCTTCAAGCACATTGATCGCCAGCTTCACTTCATGCGGCCCGGCGCTCAAGGGTTGGCCCGCGATTAATATGACGGCTTCCATGTTAATTCTCAAGGGAACCGAGCTGCGGATGCTAATTTCTTCGGCGCGCTTTTCAAGGGTGGGTGTTTTAATCGAGATGGCTGATAATGGAATTTCGGCGCCGTCCACGTTGAGGGATTTAATCCCACCCAACGTACCGGAATCGACGACGTTTTTTAAGGTGAACTGGAACCCGTTGTCTATGTTTTTGAGACTTTTTTGGACATAGACCTTATTAAGTAAAAAAGAGGGAAACATGTTTTTATCCTTTCAGGGAAACAAACCCATGCGCCAGGCTCCATAAGGTTACAGCGATAAGTTGCGCAGGCCCTGGCTTATGGTCGCCGCTCGCCTGGCAGATTTCCGCGATTTGTTCGAGCAGATAGACACTTTTCTTAGTGGGCATGCTCAGATTAAAGCATACAATCTAGAGGGTGTCAAGTTTGATGTGGGTCTACCCTATTGAATATTGGGATAAGTCTTGCCTTCACATCAAATTGGGTTGAAAATAAGGTAACTGTTCAGCCATGCATAGAAAGTTCCCGAATTTGAGGTGTTCGCGGGTGC
>DAIQPZ010000180.1:0-5427 GCA_036787065.1 Anaerolineaceae bacterium | reverse complement strand
CCTTCAAATCATACTTGAGCAGGATCGATTCGAATGAGCAGCGCCCCTCGTGGTGGCCTAGTACCGCCCCAGCCGTGTCGAACGGAATGGCGCCGGTTTCTTGCACGACCCGTTCGATTTCGCCCTTTGGGACAAACAGAAACTCGGCCTGATTATCGATAAAGCGTGTGATCAGCCACGGGCAGGCCACGCGGTCAACATGTACATGAGAACGGGTAACCCAAAGCATTGGTTATCTCCTTTATTTTCTGCAAATAAAAGCATTCCCGGGTAGGTTTTCCAAGAGAAACATGCTGTTGCTACTTTCAAAGCAGTATAACACCAATGCTCGTACGCGCCCTGGTACATTACAATGGGCGGGGTACCTGGGGCCACCTGCAAGATTCGGCGCTGCGGGACCAGATGGAGATCGTACTGGGCGAGGTTACCGATGCTTTCCAGATGCATCACCTTGCAGAGGACTGCCAGGCGATTGTGCACATGGCGGCGCTGATTGGCATTCCCTATTCATACCAGGCCCCGGCTTCCTATCTGGCAACCAACGCCCAGGGTACGCTCAATATCTTAGAAGCAGGGCGGGCGGCGGGGGTAAAGCGGGTGATCGTGACTTCGACCAGCGAGGTATACGGCAAGACACGCTATACTCCAATCGACGAAGACCTCCCGCTACAGGGGCAGTCGCCCTATTCGGCAAGCAAGATCGCGGCCGACAAGCTGGCTGAGGCCTATTTTCGCAGCTTTGACTTGCCAGTGGTGATACTGAGGCCTTTCAACACTTACGGACCGCACCAATCAGAGCGAGCAGTGATTCCGACCATCCGGGCACAGGCTCTCAGTGGCAAGACTGAGATCCGCCTGGGCAACCTGGCGCCAAAGCGCAACCTGTCCTTTGTGGAAGATACGGCGCGGGCGTTTGCACTGGCAACAGAAGCCTCAGGGATCGAGGGCCAGGTGATTCATTTTGGACAGGGATGGGCCGTAAGCATCAGTGAACTGGCCGGACTTTGTCTGAAAGCGGCAGGCAGCCCGGCGAGCATCATACAGGAGCCGGAACAGGTCCGGCCAGACAGATCAGAAGTTGGTCTGCTGCTTTGTAACCCGGCCAAAGCGAAAGAACTTTTAGGTTGGGAACCAAAGGTGCCTCTGGAGGAAGGCCTGGAGCGTACCGTAAACGACATCCGAAAAAAACCTGGAGATATACCTGGGTGTGCTCGACTTTGACGGCGAACTGCGAATCACTGATTACCATGAAAAACCGGCCCTGGATTACCACGTGTACCTGGGCATCTACGTATACGAACCATGCGTGCTACAATACATAGAAGGGGCAAGTACCTGGATTTTCCAAACTTGGTACTGCGCCTGCTGCAAGCCGGGGAAAAGGTGATGGCCTATCCAACTGACTGCCTGTGGCTGGATATTGGGAGGCCAGATGACTATGCCAAAGCGCAAGAATTTTTTGCCGGTAACCGCGAAGAATTCGAGCGGATTTAACGGTCAGGTGGGATCGGACACAGATTTCTAGACGCTTAGGCACTTAATTGTGGGAGTGAATGAATGAGCGGCACAGTTTACCAGTCAAAGACTAAAAAATTACAGCCGGAGGCAGCGCTAAAAAGCGGCCTCATCCTGCGCAAAGAAATACTAAACAATACCTTGAGCCGGCTGGTAGACCTGTTGGCATCCGGACTTGGACTGCTGCTGCTATCGCCTTTCTTTCTTTTAATTGGGATGACCATCAAGCGCGAATCGCCGGGTCCAATCTTTTACCATGGCAAACACGCCGGTAAAGGGGGCAAGCCCTTCTGGATCTTGAAGTTCCGCACCCTGTTTGAAGACCAGGATAGTTACAATGGGCCCAAAGTCACTGCTCAGGATGACCCGCGGGTCACACCGCAGGGAAGCTGGCTGCGCCACACCAAGCTAAATGAGCTGCCCCAATTGTGGAACGTTTTAAAAGGTGAAATGAGCCTGGTGGGACCGCGCCCCGAAGATTACGATATCGCCATGGCCTGGTCTGAAGAGGTGCAGAATGAAGTGCTGGCGGTGCGGCCTGGCGTCACCAGCCCCGCTTCGGTGGTTTACCGAGATGAGGAAAGCCTGCTCAGCCAGGAAGGCCTGATGGACTCGTACCTGAACCAGGCACTGCCGGTGGAGCAAGCAAGCTTGTGGCTGGACGGGTTGGAAAAAGTTGCCCAATCCAAAGATTGGGAAAGATTGGGATGGAGTGCAGGCACAACTGCTGCATATGCGGTCCGAACTGGAACGGATGAAAACAGAAAAATAAGAGAAGCAGAAAGGCAAATCATTAAAGAGAGCCTATGAATGTGACCCAGCTTCCCCCGGCGCAGCGGACGGCTTTCTTTCAGTCTGTATGGAACCTGGTCCGGCAGATC
This sequence comes from Anaerolineaceae bacterium, assembly GCA_036787065.1. Lineage (GTDB taxonomy): Bacteria > Chloroflexota > Anaerolineae > Anaerolineales > Anaerolineaceae > JAJYIW01. The sequence goes on along the minus strand of DAIQPZ010000180.1, from coordinate 3,031 downwards.
CCGACGGGTAAAGTGAGCACGTATGGGCAAATCGCGGCCCTGGTTCCGGCCCCGCCCGGTGTCTCATTTGAGGATTTCAAGGTTTTGCGGGCCAGGTGGGTAGGCCAGGCTATGGCAGAATGCCCGGCTAACGTGCCCTGGCAGCGGGTAATTAACTCAGAGGGCAAGATCAGTGCCCGGCCAGGCGCAGACTTACAGCGCCAGCTTCTGGAAGCAGAGGGGGTCGCCTTCGATATCCGCCAGAGGGTTAACCTTGAACACTTTGGTTGGGAAGGTCCAAAGTAAGTGAGATGCTTCCTCAGCAATTTTACTCAAATTAAGGCAACCTGTAACCTTTGCAATGGGCAGCGCTGGCATCTCTGAATCCTGACGGACTCTTATGGCTGAAAACCCACAGCAGGAAACCGGCGTTTTCTCAGGACTTCCTCAGATTAATCTCATTTTAATCTTAGAGAAAAATTCTATACTGAAACAGTTTACAGGATTATTCATACCCGCACATCCGGGCGCAGGTTGTTTGGATGTTTAATTCTTAATGATATTGGGATCTTCTCATTAAACAGAAGGATGTAGTGTTATTGTGAGGCCGAAGGTGACCCACACAATAACACCTAACCCCAATTTATTGAGAAAATACTAATATTGACTTTACAGGTTTCATGGAAACGAGAATGGATAAACCATCTGCTTCACGCTCGGAGGGTTGGCAGGGCCGCTTGAGGCGTCTGCGCACCAGGGTGCTAAAGGCGGCGCCGTTCACAGCCGGGTTTATGGCCGCTCTGCTGGCGCTTCTGCTTTACAACCTTATAATTCCCCAACCCCATCAACTGACTACAACGGATGTGAAGGAGACAATTGCCCAGGTGCTGGCTTCTGCCACACCGCCGCCTGCCTATTCTGTGGCCGTGTACCAGATTATCCAGCCCTCGCTGGTTCTCATCCAAACCAAGGCTACGGGTGCGGATGGCAAGGAAGCAAATAGTTTAGGGAGCGGCGTCATTATTAACGCCAACGGCGATATCCTCACCAGTTTGCACGTCGTTGCAAACTCCTCTGATATTCAGTTGACGTTCGCGGATGGTACGAAGTCGAGTGCAATGGTCACAACCAGGCAGCCGCAAAATGATATCGCCGTCCTACATCCGGACCAACTGCCGGCGCAAGTTGTGCCCGCTGTGATGGGAAATCCCAATGCTATGCGGGTCGGCGATGAAGCCTACGTGGTCGGCAACCCCTTTGGCCTATACAGCTCTATGAGTGCGGGTGTTATCTCCGCTTTTGGCCGTTCCTTCCAACCCCCTGACAGCGATCTAACCCTTCAAGGCCTGATTCAAATTGACGCAGCCGTGAATCCGGGCAATTCGGGCGGCCCGCTGCTCAACCGCTACGGACAGGTCATTGGCATCAACGAAGGGCTCGTGAATCCAACCGGGCAGGATGTCTTTATCGGGATCGGCTTTGCGGTGCCGATCAACGTAGCAGGCGGTGCGGCTGGGTCACCCCTTGATTAAACGGCCGCCGTCTGGACGTTTTTTACAAATATGCGCCGGGTGCTTCCCTACCGGCGGGATTGGTTTAGCCGAACGATCGATATAAAAGGAGATGGGCAATGGATCAAATAATGAATATGGATAATAAGATGCCAATGGAACACCTACTTTATGAGGTGAAGAAGGTTATCGTTGGACAGGATCATTTATTGGAACGGTTGGTAGTAGCTCTGCTGGCGCGTGGACATATCCTGGTCGAAGGCGTGCCGGGCCTGGCCAAGACAATGGCCATCAAGACCCTGGCGGAAGCGATTGGCGGCGAGTTCAAGCGCATCCAATTTACGCCCGATCTTGTCCCTGCCGATTTGGTCGGCACACGCATTTACAACCAAAAAACGGGAGAATTTAACACCTCACTCGGCCCGGTCTTCACCAACTTGCTGCTGGCGGATGAAATCAATCGTGCTCCTGCCAAGGTACAAAGCGCTCTCCTCGAAGTGATGCAGGAACACCAGGTGACGATCGGGCGCGAAACCTTCAAGGTGCCGAATCCTTTCCTGGTGCTGGCAACCCAGAACCCCATCGAGACAGAAGGCACCTATCCACTTCCGGAAGCACAGGTGGACCGCTTTATGCTCAAAGTGCTGGTCGGTTATCCCAACGCAACCGAAGAATTTGTCATCGTTGAGCGCATGACCGGCATGCTGCAAGCCGTACAAATTGTGTTAACCACCACCCAGTTGATTGAATTGCAGAAGAAGGTGGACCAGGTGTTTGTTGAACCGGCCCTGATCGAATATTCCGTCAAGATGGTGACCGCCACTCGCCAGGCGAAAGATGTCGGTTTGAAAGAACTGGAACATTACATCATGTACGGCGCCAGCCCGCGAGCTTCGATCAATTTGATCCTGACCGCCCGGGCCCTGGCCTTCGTGCGGGGGCGCGATTACGTGCTGCCACATGATGTGCTGGATATGGCACTCGACGTGATGCGCCACCGCCTCGTGCTGTCGTACGAAGCCCTTTCGGACAACGTGACCAGCGACGACCTGTTAAAAAAGATTCTCGACCGCATTCCTATCCCGGTGGTTCCGCTACATGAGCATTCCAACATCCGTGTCAACGCCTGAACGCATCCTGCAGCGCCTCGACTGGCAGGTCATCCGCCGCCTGGACGGCCTGCTGCAGGGCGATTACCGCAGCCTTTTCTACGGCTATGGGATAGATTTTGCCGATCTGCGCGAATATCAACCTGAAGATGATGTTCGTTATATCGATTGGAATGTCACAGCCCGTATGAACACTCCATACGTCCGCAAGTATGTCGAGGACCGCGAAATCACAGCCTGGTTTCTGCTGGATCTCAGCCCGTCGGTGGATTTTGGCAGCAGCGGAAACATGAAACGCTCGGTGTTGGTTGACTTTGTGAGCACCCTGGCACGGCTGTTGACGCGCCACGGCAACCGGGTGGGGGCCATGTTTTACAGCAGCCGCATCGAGCGGACGATTCCAGCCCGCGGCGGGCGGATCCAGGTGCTGCG
>DAIQPZ010000179.1:0-5451 GCA_036787065.1 Anaerolineaceae bacterium | reverse complement strand
GCACTCGTAAACATCTTAAATTCGGCAATTTTCTTCTCGTGGCTGAGCAGTTACGGTTAACCGGCCTTTTTCAGGTACTCCAGGTTGCGCTGGATTAATGCTTTGCGCTGTTCGACACAGATCGCTGAGCGCAGCCCATCCTCAGGTGTATGAACGACATAATCGATCATTTTTTCAATCGTGGTTGTGACAAGATGCGTGCGGGTATCCGACGACGCATAATAGATGAACAGATCACCATTTTCTCGCGCCACCAACCCATTGCAGAAGGTCACATTGGAGACATCTCCTACCCTTTCCTCTCCAACCGGTCCTAACAGGTAACCGCCCGGCCGGTGGGTCACTTTCCAGGGATGCTCCAGATCGCTCATGTAGGCATATAAGACATAACGCAACCCTGCGGCGGTGTTGCGCACCCCATGGGCAACATGCAGCCAACCCGCACTGGTCTTTACCGGCGCGGGTCCCTCCCCATTTTTTAATTCCTTGATAGTATGGTAGACCCTGGGGTCGATCACCAGTTCATCATCGATCACAGCCGGTTCCATACTGTCCGACAGGCCCCAGCCGATCCCGCCCCCACTGCCAGCCTGGATGAAGTCGTCCTGTGGACGGGTATAAAAAGCATAGCGACCCCGGATGAATTCGGGATGGAGCACCACATTGCGCTGTTGGGGTGAGTGGGTCTTCAGATCGGGCAGCCTTTCCCACATCAGCAGGTCTTTGGTGCGAGCAATTCCACATTGGGCCACCGCGCTGCTCAGATCGCCTGGGGCGGCGTTGGGATCCTTGCGCTCCGTGCAGAACAGGCCGTAGATCCAACCATCCGCATGTTTAACCAGGCGCATATCATACACATTGGTATCCGGGTTACTGGTCTCGGGCATGGTCACCGGATAATCCAGAAATTTAAAGTGATCGATACCATTCGGGCTCTCGGCCATGGCAAAAAACGACTTTCGGTCGGCCCCTTCCACGCGGCAGGCCAGGTAAATTTTGCCGTTGTGCTCGATCGCGCCAGGATTGAACACTGCGTTAATCGCCAGTCGTTCCATTAAATAGGGGTTGGTTTGTGGGTTATAGTCATAGCGCCACAAGGGGGGGATGTGAGCAGCCGTGAGCACCGGGTAACGATAACGGTTAAATAGGCCATTTGACCAACTGGGGTCAATTTCGTTCCTGCGTTCGATGAGTGCCTGGTGCTCGTGAATAACTTTTTGGACGGCGAGATTTATGACCACTTCAGTCATCGTGATCCTCCTGATTTCATTTGTGATTTCTTAAATGCATTGGGACCTTTCGAGTCGGTACAAGCAATTTATCACCAGGGTCTATGCCTGTCAATAGCCGCATGGCAGCTCTAACCCGGTGGTAGAATAACAGCGTAACCACCACCATTATCACAACTAATGAGGAGGGCATATGAAAATAACCGTCATTGGCGGCGGGAGTGTCAGGTCACCCTTACTGGTGGCCGCGGCATTGCGCCGGGCCTCACGCATCCATCTGGACGAAGTGTGCCTGATGGATATCGATCAGGATAAATTGGACGTTTTCGGTGGATTGAGCCAGGTGGTCGCGCGGCGCATGAACAGCCCGGTAAAGTTGAGCTTGACGACCGACCCACTCGCAGCCATGACTGGGGCCAGTTACGTGATCACGACCATCCGGGTGGGTGGTGACCAGGGGCGTATCTCGGACGAGCGCATCGCTTTAAAGTATGGCGTTCTCGGCCAGGAAACCACCGGTCCAGGTGGATTCGCGATGGCTTTGCGCAGCATCCCGGCCATTCTGGATTATGCCAGGCTGCTCTTTGAAATCAATCCGCAGGCGTGGTTGTTTAACTTTACCAATCCTGCCGGATTGGTCACCCAGGCCCTAAGAGATAACGGATTTACCCGCACGGTGGGCATCTGTGACTCGGCTAATGGCGCGCAGCACGCGGCAAGTCGTTACCTGGGGATCGAGGATAAGCGCCTTCAGGGTGAAGTTTTTGGGCTGAACCATTTATCCTGGTGCCGTAAGGTTTTCCTGGATGGTCAAGACTGCCTGGTTAGATTACTGAACGAACCAGCCTTTCTCTCCGGCAGCAATCAGGCTTTTTTTGACCCGGAACTGATCCGGCAGATCGGTATGTTTTTAAATGAGTATCTTTTTTATTACTACTATCCAGAAAAGGCCGTATCAAGCATCTTGAGTGAAGAAATGACCCGCGGAGAAGAGATCCTGCATCTCAACCGGCAATTTATGCGGCGCATGGAAAGCATCGACCTGGTTAAAGAACCCGAAAAAGCGCTCGAGGTTCACTCAACCTATACGCATCGCAGAAGCTCCACCTACATGCACTACGCCCAACCCGGTTCGCCCACCCCCAAAGAAGCCGATCACCAATTCGAAGACTGGATCCCGCAGCCTTCAGACGTAGAGGGTGAGGGTTATGCGGGTGTGGTTTTGGATATCATAGAAGCCTTTACCAGCGGGATTGCTATGATAACCGGGCTCAACATTCCAAATGAAGGCATGATTGACGCGATGCGCCCTTCCGACGTGGTCGAAATCAGCGCCAGAGTGGATAGTTCTGGCATCCATCCCCTCTTAATTGGCGCGATACCCGAACACCAGGAGCTGTTGATGCGGTCCGTCAAAGTTTACGAACGGCTGACAGTTGAGGCAGTCCAGGCCAGATCCCGGCAAATAGCCCAGGCCGCCTTGATGGCCCACCCACTGGTGCAATCTTATTCACGCGCCAGGCTGCTTGTAGATGATTACTTGATAGCACACGCGCCCTATATTGGCCAATGGACCTGATTAATTCCCGTAAAAAGTTGGGTTGTCTAGTCAATTATCGGTTAAAATATGCCAGTGGACATTCAGGTTTCCCTGAGTGATTCGAGAGCCCAAAAAGAGAGAGGAGGAATTTTATCCATGCCGACTGCCCTGTTATCTTTATATGACAAAACTGGCCTGGCTGAATTGGCGAATGGCCTGCATGCTCTTGGATGGAATTTTCTGGCCAGCGGTGGAACCGCCGCGGCCCTGCGCAGCCTGAACCTGCCCGTTGAAGAAATCGCCGCCTTTACCGGCAGCCCAGAAATTCTGGGCGGGCGGGTCAAAACGCTCCATCCAGCGGTGCATGCCGGGATCCTGTCTCGCTCGACCGCCGCCGACCTGGAAGACCTTCAGCGGGTGCATTCTCGGCCCATCGATTTAGTCGTTTCTAACCTTTATCCGTTTGAAGAAACGATTGCCAGGCCGGGCGCTCCATTCGATGAAGCCATCGAGATGATCGATATCGGCGGGGTCACCCTTATCCGCGCCGCCGCGAAAAACCATACCAGGGTCACCATCTTAACCGATCCCACGGATTATCCATTGGTGCTGGATGAGCTAAACCATTCCAATGAAATAAAACCAGAAACACGCCAGCGTTTGGCGCTTAAGGCCTTCCGGGCAACCGCTCATTACGATCGGGTCATTGCGGCTTATCTCGAAAAGACCCTTTCTGCGCCGGCGGAAGAGGATCAGGCGCCTGATTGGCTCAAGTCCCTCCATTATACTGAGCTGCGTTATGGTGAAAATCCACACCAATCCGGGCGTTTATACCACTTCGATCTGGTGGGAAAACCTTTGGGCGGGGAAATGCTGCAAGGCAAGGCCCTATCTTACACCAATGTACTCGACCTGGATGCTGCCTGGCGCGCTGCAACGATGTTTGAGCGGCCGACCGTTGTGATTGTGAAACACCTCTCTCCCTGTGGCGTGGCCAGCGCGGACAGCCTCGACCAGGCTTTCAGCCTGGCATTAGCCAGCGACCCGGTCTCGGCGTATGGGGGTGTCATCGCGGCCAACCGCCCCATTGATGCCGCGACGGTTCAAGCCATCGGCAGTTTGTTCGTTGAGGGCATGGCTGCACCTGGTTTTAACTCTGAAGCCGCAGAATGGTTAGCCAGCCATAAAAAGAACTGCCGGTTGATTATTATGCCGGACACTAACGTCTGGCCCGGCTACGAACTGCGGTCAGTTAATCACGGTCTGCTCTGGCAGTCACGCGACCAGGGCGATCCGCCCAGCACCCCTCCCTGGACTGTAGTCACCCAACGCCAGCCATCCAGCGATGAGCTGCGCAGCCTGCAATTTGCCTGGAAAGCCTGCCAGCACGTCAAGTCTAATGCGATCGTATTTGCCCAGGGCGAAGCAACCGTAGGCATCGGGGGTGGCCAGCCAAACCGGGTGGATTGTGTCCGGATTGCCATTGCGCGCGCTGGGGAACGTGCCCGAGGCGCCGTGATGGCCTCGGATGCCTTCTTCCCCTTCGCCGATTCAGTCGAAGAAGCGGCCCGCGCTGGGATCATCGCGATTGCCCAGCCGGGCGGTTCGATGCGCGACGCCGAGTCGATTGCCGCTGCTGACAATTACGGCGTCGCGATGCTGTTTACGGGTGTGCGTCATTTCCGCCATTAATTTGAAAATGTCATGCCAAATAAATATCCAGTAGACGAAGATATCAAACTGGCCATGGATCTTCAGTTCCGTGACATTTCAGAAAAACAGATACAGAAATTTGAAGGTTACGCCGCTGAAATCCTGTCCACTTTAGGGATGGATCTCAACACGCCTTCGACGAAAGACACACCCAGGCGTTTCATCCGAGCGCTATTTGATGCGACGAAAGGTTATGACGGTGATCCAAGCTTTTAAAGAAATTTCCAGAGGAAGGCAGTGGTGAACCGGGTTATCAATTAAACCAGATCGTTGAAGGACCGATCTATTTTTTCGCTTTAAGCGAGCACCACGCGTATCCATTTCACATGGACCAGAGTGATTACCCTTGACCTTTGCATAGGTGATCGAGTATAAAAATGAGTGTGGGCGGAACAGGGCTCGAACCTGCGACCTCATCTGTGTAAGATAGCCTTTCGTAACAAAAAGATCTGTCCGTAGCGTACATATGGGGGTATATCGTCCAACATGTCCTATATATGGGGGTTTAAATGTCCGTTGAGTCCTATATTTCCACCGCTTGCTACCCCATCTGCACACAACTGCACACGACCACACCAGCGGTGATGCAAGAGATGGCAGTTCCAATGCTCTAAATGCCACCATTTTACGATATTTTTAAAAATCGTTATTCCACTGAGGACCAAATGGCCTAATGGTTCAGGTGTCAGTAGTTTGGTATATATCCAGGTACCAATATCCTACTCAATGATTTTTTGTCACATCTCATCGGAAATAAGAAATTCCTGGAGGATTACTAAAATGAGCACCCATTATTTAGATGAGGTCAATATTAACGATAATGGGCCCAGAACACTTGTTCACAGAACGCCATTTGATATGGTTAAGAAGACCCTAGAGACGCATATCTTCAAAAAAGGTCTACTAGTCTGACCATTTAATTAGGATGGACTGAAACGTGAATTCATCAGGGCAAAGGAGACCCTGAAG
>DAIQPZ010000178.1:0-5520 GCA_036787065.1 Anaerolineaceae bacterium | reverse complement strand
TCCTTAAGGTCGCACAGATTATCCGGCACAGCCGTACTTTGAATAATGTAGCCGCCGGCTACCGGGGCGATGGCCGCGAAACGCCGCGGGTAGCGCAGGGCAAATTCCCAGGCGCCAAACCCACCCATACTAAACCCTGTGACGGTCAGCCGCTGAGGGTCAACCGAATAACGTACCTGGACCAGGTCCAACAGGGCATTGATCGCGTCGATCTGGCCAGACCACATCGACGAGTCCGCCGGGCACTGGGGCGAAACCACGATGAATGGGAAATCTGTTACCTTTTCCAGAGGCTTGGGCAGCCCGCCTGACCGCACCAAAGAAAGGTCGCTTCCGCGCGACCCGCTGCCGTGCAGGTAAAGCATCAGGGGCCACTTTTTGGCCGGATCTTTGTTGTAAGATTCCGGCAGATACAACAAATAATTTACTGTCTGGGTGAACGGAGAGCCGAAGGTTTTATCCGTGTAGCGCACCACCGCGCGGTAGGCATGCTGTCCGGTTTGGACGTCCACACCATCCACTGGGAAAATCCCGGTCGGGGCGAGGGCCGGGCTGGGCACAGGTGTTTGGGTAGGCTCAGGCCTTGGTGATGGGGAACCAGTCGGTGGCAGAGTCATCGTGGAAGACGGAACAGGCGACGGCGCCCGGACGATCGCTTGGGTTGCATTGGGCGGCACAGCGGTTGGCAGCGCCGACTTACCCGGCGATGCGCAGCCGGCCAGGATCAGCGAGGCGCAGACAAGGCCGTTTAAAACATCCTTGCGGGGAAAGCGGGTGGTCATACCCTGCTTTCCAGGATCAGGTCCAGCAGCGCCCGGTCCACGTTATAACCATGATAAGACTCGAAAACAGCGCCGGGCCGGCCGTGTTCGATGATCCCAAAGGGGCCTTCAAAATTCCACAGCGAAAAACCCCAGCCAAATTCGCGGTAGAGACCCAACAAATCCCTGAACCAGCGCATGGCCACGTCGTTAGGCGTGCGGTTGAAACAGCCGCACTCGCCGATATGCACCCTCACGCCAGAGGCTTCCACCTCAAGCCAGGGCTCGTAATAGTCGCGCAGGGTCCCCAGACTCCACTGCTTGCCTTCCCATCTCAGGCCAGGATAGACCGGCTCGTTCAGTCCGGCGGAGCCGCTCCACCAGGGGGCCCCGTAATGGCTGACGGGCATGGGCGTGTAACCGCGGCCGCTGTGGATGACGCCCAGGTCGGCCAGCTCAGGCACAGCCGTGCCTCCACCGCCGATGCCGTCGATCACAATTTCGCGGTCCGGGTCAATGGCGCGGATGGCATCTGCCACCCGCCGGATCACCGCGGCGTGATTTTCGCGTGTCATTCCGCGATCGCCCACGCCCGGCGGCTCATTCAACAGGTCAAAACTGAGCGCTTCGGATGGAATGCCCTGGTAGCGGTGGGCAAAAGATTCCCACAAAAACACGAAGGCATCCTGGGCCACCTTATCCAGCCACAGGTTGTGCCGTTCCAGGTCGGCCCGGTTGATGCAATAACCGGGAGCGCGGTGCAGGTTCAAACACATTTGCATACCGCGCGACTGGCACACCTCCAGGTAGCTGTCCAACTGGCGAAAAACCGCTTCGTCCGGGTGAAAATAGTCGAAATCCTGGGTCCAAAAACGATAATCGGTGGGGATGCGTATAAAATCAAAACCCAGTTCGGCCAGAAAATCGATCGCCTTTCGGTCGACGCCGGCCGGTGGGTGACCCGGCTGCATAGAAAACATCCATAAAAAGTTGAACCCATATCTCGGCATTTTGATCTCCTAAATTAAATTTACAACTGCCCGCGTAACAGGCGCTTCTTCTTTTCCATGTAATAAAGGAAATTTTTTAAGGGGATATCGGGCGGCGCCAGGTGGTCGATGGTAGGGATAAAGCCGCCGTCTTCCACCAGGGGCGCCAGGCTGAGCAGGTGCGCATCGATGGCGGGCAGGTCTTTGGACAGCTCACGCTTGTCCACCCCGCCCCACAGGCGCAGGGCCCGGCCATACTTCTTACGCAGTTGGATCGGATCCATATCCGACGCACGTTCCATTGGCCAGATGCCATCCACACCAGCGTCCATCAACAACGGGATGAGGGCATCGCTGTTGCCGTCCGTATCCACCAGCACGTAGCGCACACCGTAGTGTTTATAAAAATCCACCAGCCGGCGCATGTGCGGGAAAATAAACGTGCGGTAGGTCTTTGGACTGAGCAGAGGCCCATTCTTCATGGCCATGTCTTCGTTGATGAAGACGTAGTCCGGAGCAATCTCCTCCAGGATGGGTCGCGAAACCGCCATGGTGAAATCGGCGATGAATTCCATCATCTCGTGCATCAGGGCCGGCTGGTCGTACCAGGCGTAGCTGAGCGCCTCGGTGCCCATCCATTCGCGCGCGCGCCAGTAGAAGCCGGTGGTGCTGCAGTTGACCCCAAGCACCAAAACATGCTGGCGGGCTTTCCAACCCGGCAAACGCTGCGCGCGCCATTGAGGCGGGTAGCGCGCCGCCTGGTCGGGGTTATAACGTTTTTTCATCTCGCGGAAGTCGGCCAGGTTGGTGACCGGAAAGCTCAAATACTGGTCCATGCTGGCGCGCATCCCCCTGGAGGCGCCCTCAACCAGCCCCTTTGTCAGAATGCCACGATCATTGCGGGCGATGACGTAGCGGTCTGTTTCCTCAATTGTTTCAGGGTCAAAACGCGGCAGCAGGTCAAAATTGACGGAGATGTACTCGCGCGCATCCATATCAAAAAACTCTTCGCCGGTGAACCAGTCCCAATGCAACTGGTGGATATCCAACCCTTCTTCGGCCCAGCGGTCGATGGTCTGGCCCCACACGCCCACTTCGTGGTTAGGCACGCGGTCTACCGGCTGATATTCCATCACGCTTAAAAAGCGCTCTCGTCCGGTCAGGTTTTGATCCAGCATGGGGGCTCCTAAACAAGGGATCGTGGGGGTTGATTAATTCTACTCTAAATTTGGATTAAACAATGCTCCACATTCTGTAACTGCTCAGGCATATGAGAGAAAGCCCCGAATTTGAGGTAATTGCGGGTGCTCCGCACCCGCAATTACCTCAAATTCGGACCACTTTCTTCTCATGCCTGAGTAGTTACCACATTCTTTTGTATGCTGAACTCCCGGAGGATTTGCGACGGGAGTGAAGGATCTCGCCGTGCCAAAGGGATCCTTCGGTCGCCCGAGAGCCTTCTCAGGATGACAATTTGAGGACGTATCCTCCAAGAACAGCGGGGGGTTAATAAGAAGATGTAAAATCACGAACCGGCTAAAACTTAAACAGATTAATCGGAGGCGGGCGTGGGACAATTCTTTGGCAAAACATTTGACAGAGGACCGTTCGTTTTATTTTCGTTTCAACACCTGGTTGGCATCGCGGCCAGCATCCTGGTCAACCTGCTGGTATTTTTTTGGACGTCGGATGAACGAATGCGGTCGGAAAATTTACCGCTGGAGCCCGGCGGTGGTCTTGATCGTAGACGAGATGGGCCGGTACCTGATTCTCCCTTTGTTTGTGTCCACTTTATCGGGGCAAGCTCAAGGAGAAGAAACCTCTCCCCAACCCCTCTCCTAAAAAGGCGAGGGGCAAGATTATTTCAAACTGAACATTTCTTCTTTGGGGCCAGATTATTTCAAACCGAACATTTCTTCCTTGAGGTCCAGGTAATACAGGTAGTCGGCGGGGGTAACGTTGGGCGGGCAGCGGTGGTCACAGAAGGGGATGTAGCCGCCGCGCTCGACCAGAGGAACCAGGGTATCCAGGTAGGCTTTGATCGCCGCGCGGCCTTTGCCCAACTCGATCTTATCCACCCCGCCCATGATGCGCAGGTCTTTGCCATATTCATTCAATAACTCGGCCGGGTGGGCGCAAGAATTGACCTCGTAAGGGAACAGGCAGTTCACCCCGCCTTCCATCATCAACGGGAGGATCGAGCGCACGTCACCATCGCAGTCGATCCACCAGAGATCGATGCCAGCCGCATCCAGTTTGGCATGGATGCGCTTGTAGCGCGGGACAATCACCTTCTTGAAGAACTTAGGAGGGACGATCGGCCCGGCTTTATAACAGATATCTTCCCAACCCGAGGCGAAATCAAAATCGAAATGGGGCAGGATCTGGTCGAGTGAATTTTCGACCAACTGGCAGGCCGTCTCGACCATATCTTCCACCATGAGCGGGTAATCGTATAGGGCGTAGGCCAGCCCCTCGAAGGTGAGCATATCGCGGATCTTGCCGATCATCGAACCGACCCCGACTCCCAGCGGGTAATCGCGGCCGGCCGGGTAGGCCTTTTGAAGGGCCGCGACGTCGACGGTGCGGATCGGGTCGTCCAGGCGGAAGCGTTCGGCCTTGACCTTTTTCCAGTCGCCCGGGGTGACCACCGTGGCCCTGACATAATGCGGGATGGTGTCGTGCCCATCCAGGGGTATTTCGGCGTACAGCCCATCCTCGTTGAGGATGATCTTGGTTGTCTCGCGCACCTCGACCACAGTATTGGCAAAACTCGGGTGGATCCAGACGTTCCCGCCGATCGAATACTGGCGGTCAAAATTGAAGAACACGTCGGCTTCTCCGTTATTGGTGACGCCGTTTTCATAGAAGAGCGGCCACAGGGTGAAATTTTCGTCCCAATAGCCAAATTCCATATTGAAAGTGCGATCCACGGATTGGTAATGCATCTGGCGGTTGAAACGCTCGCGCTCGGTCAGCGTGCCTTTCCATTTTGGCCTGCAAGGAGTGATGCTCATCATGCCTCTTGGGGATAATCGATGAAAGATGGGGAATGAAACCTGCTGTGAATTTTAACCGATTTATGGAGGGTGCGAAGGGTATATGCTGGTTTTCACGAAATCGATATCTTTCCAGTCTTAATCCAGGTCACTGCAGCTTTGCGGCTGTTCATCCATAGGCTGTGAATCAATCGATTGACATGCAGCAGGTCTACTATAGAGTCATTTCAGGGGTCATTGTAGAACCCAAGCCCAATGTCCACCTGTTTGAGGTGCACCACAAGAAATATCAAGCTGATATTACGCCTCTATATTGACGGGATTAAATTAATTTGATACCCAATGGAACCACTATCATTGTTCCAACAGGTTGGTTGATTTCTCAGCCAAACCCGACAAAGGGATGGCATCGATAGCTTCAGCCAATGGATAAGCATGCAGCCCCGGGTAAATAACGAACAATTTAGACAATTCGAGATCGTTGACCGCAGTGCGCATCGAAGCGGTCAAACGTGGCGCATCCACACGCTTGCAATCCACACCCAAGCGCCGCCCGTTTTTGATAAGAAGCAAGTCCAGTTCCGCTCCAGAGTGTGTTGCCCAAAAATAAACCTCATCGGGTGAAACAGCCTTGATGGTTTCCTCTATGGCATAACCTTCCCAGGACGCACCGCTGCGCGGATGCAAGAGCAGCTCCTGTTCCGTGCGAATGCCGAGTAAATAATGAAGTCCCTCACCCCTCCCGGTGTCTCAGACAAGTAGTGCAGGGTG
>DAIQPZ010000054.1:13980-15890 GCA_036787065.1 Anaerolineaceae bacterium | reverse complement strand
CCCGCGACTGTGATGGCCTCCGCCTAGGAAGTTTCTTAGGAGGGCGCTTCGCCCGAAGCAATCTGATCGCAGCAATCTTTATTACCAGGCATTTAGATTGCTTCGCAAAGCCTCGCAACGACAATAGCTATCATCATTTGAGGAGTATAAAACATGACACGCGTTTGGAAATTTGGAAGTGACGTGGATACAGACCAGATCGTCCCCGGTCGCTATGCACCTTACATGCGCCCGGATGCGGACGTGGGTGAGGCCGCTTTCATCGAAGCCCGGCCAGAATTCGCACAAAATGCGCGCCCCGGCGACATTATTATCGCTGCCAGCAATTTCGGCTGCGGTTCTTCACGCGAATACGCCGTGACAGCGCTCAAGCGCCGCCAGGTGGGCGCCATCGTCGCGCTGAGCTACGCGCGCATCTTTTACCGCAACGGCATCAACCTGGGCATCCCTCTTTACATAGCCCCCGAGGTGGTGCAGGGCGTTCAGGATGGCGCCGAGGTAGAACTCGACCTGGTCAACCAGATCCTGGTAGCGAACGGTAAAACTTACGCCCTTCCTCCTATGCCAAAATTCGCCCAGGAAATCATCTCGGCCGGCGGCGTCGTCCCTTACGTTAAAACGCACGGCCGTTTCCCCGGAGAATAACCGGCGCCAGGAGAATCCAAAACACATGCCCACATTAGTCGTCATCCCTGGCGATGGCATCGGCCTGGAAGTGATCCCCGCGGCGGTGCGCGTCCTGCAGACTGCTATACCCGGTCTTGAAATTATCGAAAAAGAGGCCGGGTGGGGCTGTTTCCAAAAACACGGCATTTCGGTGCCTGCCGACACCCTGGAGGCCATCCGATCCGTCAAAGCCGCCTTGTTTGGCGCCGTTTCATCGCCGGCCTACAAAGTAGAAGGCTACCGCAGCGCCATCATCACCCTGCGCCAGGAGCTGGACCTGTACGCCAACCTGCGCCCGGTGCACAGCTTGCCCCGCGTCTCACCCCGCCCAGGGGTCGATCTGATTATTGTAAGGGAAAATACCGAAGGGCTGTATGCCGGGCGCGAGCGCCGCGATGGCGATACGGCTATCGCGGAGCGGGTCATCACCCGCGAAGCGTCGCGGCACATCGCCGAAAAGACATTCCAGTTAGCGCGCAGCCTCCACCGGCGCCGTGTCACCATCGTCCACAAAGCCAATATCCTGCCCATCACCGACGGCCTTTTTCGCGACACCGTGCGTGCCGTAGGGGCGGCGTTCATCGCCGCCCATGGTTTATTCGTCGAAATTGACGAGCTCTTAGTGGACGTGGCGGCTTACCGGCTGGCAGCCGAGCCCGAATCCCTGGATATGATCGTCACCACCAATCTGTTTGGTGATATCCTTTCGGACGAAGCCGCGGCGTGGGGCGGTGGAATGGGCCTGGCGCCTTCGATCAACTTAGGCGACAGCCTGACCCTTGCGGAGCCTGTACATGGCTCAGCCCCCGACATCGCCGGGAAAGGCATCGCCAATCCCATCGCGTCCATCCTCAGCGCCGCGCTGCTTGCCCGGCATGCCTGGGACCTGCCCGATGTGGCTTCCGCGATTGAAAAATCCGTCGAAGCCTGCCTCAATCAGGGCATCGGCGCGACGCCGCGAGCGGCGCTCCTGCCTGGCGAGACCGAGCGCATCACCCGCGCCGTGATCGACCATTTAAAGTAAATTATCAGGATGAACAGGATAGGCAGGATTTGGAATTGTCATCCTGAGGAATGCTCTGACGACCGAAGGATCTCGAGCCGCATTGCGAGATCCTTCAGCCGTCGCAAAGCCTCAGTCTTCAGGATGACAGACTCACGCATAAGAAAAAAAAGGATACACAGGATGGAAAGGATCGGCAGAATTTGAAATTGTCATCCTGAGGAGGGCTCTGACGACCGAA
>DAIQPZ010000054.1:0-13880 GCA_036787065.1 Anaerolineaceae bacterium | reverse complement strand
GGATCTCGAGCCCCATTGCGAGATTCTTCAGCCTTCGCAATGCCTCAGTCTTCAGCATGACAGACTCACGGGTAAGAAAAAAACAGGATGCACAGGATGGAAAGGATAGGCAGGATTTGGAATTGTCATCCTGAGGAGTGCTCTGACGACCGAAGGATCTCGAGCCCCATTGCGAGATTCTTCAGCCTTCGCAATGCCTCAGTCTTCAGGATGACAGACTCACGCTTAAGAAAAAAACAGGATGGAAAGGATAGAGAGGATGGACATATGATCAATCTTTCACTGCTTCATCCTGCATATCCTGTAACATTTTTCATACGTTTCATTCGTCAATTCGTGTCATTCGTGTTCTCGATCTGACTGTCCGTACAAATAATATCTCGTTAACTGGAGCTGCATTATGAAACTTGGCATTTTATATTCTCGCGTACGCGTCGAAGAAAAATGGATTTTTGAGGACCTGGATCGCCGCGGTATCCCGTATGAAAAGATCGACGACCGCGAAGTGATTTTTAACCTCGACGACCCGGCCCCCTGGCAGACCTACGACTGCATCATCGAGCGCAGCATCTCTTATGGGCGGGGGCTTTACGCCACCCAGCTGCTGAACTCGATGGGCGTCCCTACCGTTAATATGGCCAGCGTCGCCGCCACCTGCGGTGACAAGATGGTCACATCCGCCGCCCTGGCGCAGGCCGGTTTGCCCCAACCCAGCCTGCGCATCGCCTTTACGCCCGAATCCGCCATCCGCGCCATCGAAGAACTGGGTTACCCGGTCGTGCTCAAGCCGGTGATCGGTTCGTGGGGGCGCATGCTCTCCAAAATCAACGACCGCGATGCGGCCGAAGCCGTGTTAGAACATAAGGAGAGCCTGGGTTCATACCAACACTCCATCTATTACATCCAGCAGTTCATTAAGAAACCCGGTCGCGACATCCGCAGCTTTGTCATTGGCGACCAGACCGTGTGCGCCATTTACCGTTCCTCATCCCACTGGATCACCAACACCGCTCGGGGCGCCCTGGCCGAAGTCTGCCCGGTCACCCCAGAAATCCACGCCATCTCGATCGCGGCTGCCAGAGCCGTCGGCGGGGGTGTGCTGGCCATCGATCTGCTCGAGGACCCCGACCGCGGTTTTTTGATCAACGAGGTCAACCATACCATGGAATTTCACTCGACTGTCCCCCTGACAGGCGTGCCCATTCCTGGTATGATCATCGATTATGCGTTGGATCTGGCTGCCAGACCTCACCCGGTGCGAACCGACTCTGTGCCTCTTCCATAAAGATTGCTTCGGGCGAAGTGCCCTCGCAATGGCAATCGCATTGGCCCGCGAAACAATATAATAAAAATAGGGAAACATCATGACAACCGACTTACACTCTACAAAAACGGCTTACATCCAGGAGCTTGAATCTAGCGTTTCCTCCGGCGTTTACTCCAAGCGCCCCATCGCCATTGTGCGCGGCGAGGGCGCCCGCCTGTGGGACGCGGAAGGCCGCGAGTACATCGACTGTGTCGGCGGCCAGGGCACGGCCAACGTTGGCCACGCCAATCCCGCCGTGGCGGATGCCATCGCGGCCCAGGCCCGCACTCTGATCTCTTGCCCGGAAATGTTCTATAACGACAAACGCGGCGAAGTTGAACAAAAATTGGTCTCCCTGACCGGGCTGGATAAGGTGTTCCTGTGCAACTCAGGCGCCGAGGCCAACGACGGCGCTTATAAATTCGCGCGGGTGCTCACCGGCCGCAAAGAATTTGTGGCGGCCATGCGTGGTTTCCACGGTCGCACCTTTGGCGCGCTTTCCGCAACCTGGGAAAAAAAATACCGCGAGCCCTTTGAACCACTCGTCCCCGGCTTCAGCCATGTCCCTTACAATGACCTGGCCGCGCTGGACGCTGCCGTCACTGACCAAACCGCCGGTGTGATCCTCGAGGTGGTCCAGGGAGAAGGCGGCGTCCGCCCGGGCACATCAGAATACCTGGTAGGCGCCCAGGCCATCTGCCGCCAGCGCGGCGCGCTGCTCATCATCGACGAAGTCCAAACCGGCTTTGGCCGCACCGGGCGCATGTTTGCCCACCAGCGTTACGGGCTCCAGCCCGATATCCTGTGCCTGGCCAAATCCATCGCAGGCGGCCTGCCCATGGGCGCCATCCTGTTTTCTTCGCACCTGGGCAGCCTGCCGCCCCAGGGTCACGGCTCCACCTTCGGGGGCAACCCCCTGACCGCTGCGGCCTCGCTGGCTGCCATAAAATTTATCGAAGACAACCACCTGCCTGAACGCGCCGATACCCTTGGCGCCAGTTTCAAAGAAAAGCTCGAAGAAATCAACTCGCCCCTGGTGCGCGAAGTACGCGGCCTGGGGTTGATGGTGGGCATCGAGCTCAAACAAAAAGTTACCCCATACCTGATGGCGCTGATGGAGCAGCATGGTGTGCTGGCTCTGCCGGCCGGGTTGACCGTGATGCGCTTTCTCCCGCCCCTGGTGATCGCCGAAGAAGACCTCAACCGGGTGGCCATCGCCGTGCGCACTGTCTTAACCAATCCCTTACCTGAACGTGAATGAACCCATTATGACTTCCCAAAATACCGATGCCGTTAACCTTCTCAATGGCCTGCTGCAGGCCTACAGCCCAACCCTCAACGAAGCGGGAGCTGTCAATTACCTGGTCGATCAGATGCGGGGGCTGGGTTACCGCTCCGTGGCGGATACCGTGGGTAATGCAGTGGGCTGGCGCGGTGAAGGACCCAATGAAATCGTCCTGCTTGGCCACATCGACACGGTCCCCGGCGAAATCCCCGTCCATTTTGAAGGCGATCACCTGTTTGGGCGGGGCGCGGTAGATGCCAAAGGCTGCCTGGCCTGCTTCACCTGCGCCGCGGCCAGGGTCGAGCTGCCCCCCGGCTGGCGCCTGACGGTCATCGGCGCGGTTGGCGAAGAAGGCAATTCACGCGGCGCGCGTTACCTGGTGGATAAACACACCCCGCGCTTCGCCATTATCGGCGAGCCCAGCAGTTGGGACCGCGTCACCTTGGGGTACAAAGGCAGTCAATGGTTCTCGTACCAGATGACCCGCCCCCTTTCACACACCGCCTCGCGCAACGAAAGCCCCTGCGAGACCGCGGTTAATTTTTGGAACCGCCTGGCGGCCAAAGCTGACCAGGCCAATGCACCTTATTCGAAAGTGTTCGACCAGATAACCCCATCTCTGCGCCGTTTCGAATCCAGCGGTGATGGCTTCAATGAAACCGCGCGGCTGCAGGTCAATCTGCGCTTGCCACTTTGGATGAATGTGGATACCGCCCGCGGCCTGGTCCAGGATCTGGCGGGTGAAACCGCCGAGTTGGCGTTTAACCCGGGGGATGAGGCATACCGCGCCGATAAGAATAACCCCCTCTTGCGCGCTTTCTTGGCGGCTATACGCAAAGCTGGCGGCGATCCGCGCTTCTCCCTCAAGAGCGGTACCTCCGATATGAACACGGTCGGCCCGGTGTGGAGCTGCCCAATCGTCGCGTATGGACCGGGCGACTCGGACCTGGATCACACCCCGGGAGAGAACATCCTGGTGACCGAATACGAACGAAGTATCAAAATTCTCACCGGCGTGCTCCAGGCACTCTTGGCCGGGGATTGACCTTTGCAGTCCAGGCTAAAATCGAAATTATCTCCAGGGATCCGCGGCGCCCTTTTTTACCTGCTGTTTTGGGGGGTCATCGGCATATTTGACCCCTTTATCAACGTCTACCTGGATAAACATGGCCTGAGTGGACCCCAAATCGGCTGGCTGTCGGCTTTATATCCATTCTTTTCGATGTTCCTGCCGCTGCTGCTGGCCCGCCTGGTCGATCATCTCAACCGGCGGATATTAACCCTGGCGCTCATCGCCCTGGGGTATGGCCTGGCCCTGATCCTCTTCCCCATCCCACGCACTTTCCTTTCCATCGCCGCCGCCATGGTTCTCATGGCGGCTTTTCGCAGCCCCATCGCACCCATAGCCGACGGGCTGGTCGCGCGCATGTCGGATAAATATGCCATCGATTTCGGCCGAATGCGCTTGTGGGGGTCACTCGGTTTCACGCTCACCGCCATTGCGCTGGCCTCCATCTGGCGCACCGCGGGATACGCGGCCATGTTCATCACCGGCGGTGTACTCTTCTTTACCGTAGCCTTCGCCGCGACTCTGCTGGAAGAAGCTCCGCCCCCACGCCAGTCTCCGGTGGTACGACAGGCTCAGCTGGCGCGTCTCCCCATCCGCATTACCAAGGACCCCTTGTTTATGATCCTGTTGGGCGCCACCTTTCTGGTCGGCGTGGGCATGAGCATGGGCGGAACCTTTTCGGGCATTTACATGGCCCGCCTGGGTGGCAACGAAATGCAGATCGGCGCCATCCTCGGCATTTCATCGTTGTTCGAAGTGCCGGCCATGGCTGTCGGGCGAAAAATTTTCGACCGCATCGGCGGGACCAACACGCTTATCTCCGGTTTTGCCCTGGTGATCGTCTCCTTCACCGGTTTCTCGCTGTCTCACACCCCTTGGGCACTGCTTTTCTTCACCGGCTTCAAAGGCTTTGGGTTTGGCCTGTATTACATCAGCCTGGTTAAGCTGATCAATGATCGGGCGCCCGAGGCTTTATCCACGACCTACCAGAGTATAATGTATGCATTAGGTTGGGGTATTGCACCCCTGATCGGATCGCCGCTGAGTGGGATCTTGTTTGACAGCCTTGGACCCTCGCGGCTGTTCCTGATTTCCGCCGGTGTTGTGGTGATCGCCATTCTTCTGTTGCTCCCAACCTACGCTATCTGGCACAAAGAACAAAAATTTTCTGAGCTCATTTTAGCAGGAGAAGAAAATGCCACAGGATCGAACTCGTAAAATTGTCGTCGCGGGCATCATGGCCGCAATTTCATGCTTTTTGGGTCTCACCCATTGGGGGTTTATCCCCTGGTTTGGCGGTGTATCCCTCACGATCATGCAGGTTCCGGTGATCATCGGCGCGGTGCTTGAAGGTCCATTAGTGGGCGCCATCATCGGGTTAATTTTCGGTGTGTTTAGCATGCTTCAGGCCGCCATCGCCCCCAACGGCCCTACCGACGTCTGGTTCACCAACCCGCTCCTTTCTGTATTGCCGCGCCTGGCCATCGGCCCTCTGGCCTGGCTGGTCTGGCAAGGATTGAAACGTTGGCCGGTGATAGGGCTGATCGTTTCCGGGATCGCTGGCAGCCTGACCAATACCTTCCTCGTTCTGGGGATGATTGGGCTCCTCGGTCTACTACCCTGGGCGGTGCTCCTGCCCATCGTGGCGGCCAACGGCTTACCCGAGGCGGGCATCTCTGCTCTGCTGGTGCTGGCCGTCATTTCTGTCTGGCGCAGAATCCCCGTGGGCAAACGTCAGGGAGCGAATTTATAATTTCCCAGGCTGAAAATCCTGATAGGCGTACCCGGGTAATGCTTAATCGGAAATATTAAACGGGCTCCACGATCACCAATGGAATATCGCGGCCGGCTTTTGCCTGATATTGGTCGTATTGAGGAAAGAGCTGACTCATCACCTGCCATAAGCGCAGTTTTTCATCCGGGGCAGCGGTGCGAGCACGCGCGGCGAACTTATCGGCGCCGACCTGTAATTCGACCTCAGGTTTCTCGACCAGATTCAGATACCATAAAGGGTGATTCGGCGCGCCACCGTTTGATGCCACCAACAGATAGGTCACCCCATCTCGACCATAGATCAGCGCCGTCCGGCGAAGCTTGCCTGACTTGCGTCCGCGTGTAGTCAAAAGCAGCGTGTGCACCCCTCGCCACAGGTGGCCTTTCTTGCCATCGGTCTCCACATACTCTCGAATATGGCTCTGCACCCACCCCTGTGGGCTATCGAAAACGGGCTCTTTTAATTCCATCGTTCCTCTCTTCAATTTAATATTAGTTATTTATGATATTAATTGTAGCGTTTTATCGGCTAAATTGATAGGACTTTTTATTTAAGTAATATCTTGCTACCCTATTCTTTATTGAATAAACCTATATAACGATAGAATCCTCGTGAAAGGTACGATAACAATGACCTTGGAAATGATGAAGGAAACTTCTTTTGATACAGGAAAGGTTCTTATCAACTACGCCGAAGGACCCAACTCTGGACCTCCGCTCATGCTGATTCACGGGTGAATCAGCATGGTGGCAGGATTTTTCACCCCTCATTCCTGAACTGAGCGCACATTGGCATCTTTATGCCCCCGATTTACGTGGGCATGGTAAGTCTGGCCGGGTCGAACATGGCTATGCGATCCGCGATTACGCCGAGGATATCAGAGCTTTCCTCACGGCGATCAGTGGACCGGCCGTTATATTTGGCCATTCGTTGGGCGGGATGATCGCCTTAATGGTGGCAAGCCAGTATCCCAAATGGGTCCGGGCTGTGATAGTGGGAGACTCACCCCTGGACGTATCGACATTTAAAATTGTCATGGAACGCGGGCGGGAACGTGTCCGCCAATGGCAGTCCCTGGCGGGAGGTTTTCACCCGATAGAGGAAACAGCCGCTGTGGTGCAGTATGGCTACCTGGCAGCCAGGCTTTACCATAACGATCCCGAGATGATTGGCATGATACTGGATGATTTCGACAACGTCGTGAAAGGCTACGAGATGGAAACACTCCTTCCATCCATACGTTGTCCCGTTTTGTAAGCAATATAAGCTCATAGAATTGTTAAATATGTCGAATTTTAAGATGTGTGTCGATATTTTTCCAAAAAACCTTTCGGTAAGAGCACTTTAATCCCAGTATGGCTCATAAAGAGAAAGTGTTTCAAATTACCGGTAATCAGAGCCTCAGCATGACTGCAGATTGCAACCTCGCCAAATGGGAGGTCTCCTGGGTCGTTGATTAGATTTTGTTGGAACTCCACCGGTTTGCATTTAACCCACAGGGCTGAGTAGGCAATAAATCTGAGGATCGAGTCAGCTTGATCTGGAGGAATATTTAACCGTGGACGATGTAGCACTCGTGTGTATTCCTCAAAAATCCGCTCATCTATCGCCAGTCGTATACCGCCTTCTAAAACATTTTTTAGGATGGTAGTTGGATTGCCATCACGTTTTAGAAGTGCAGAGACGAGGACGTTTGTATCAAGGACTATCAACATTATCGAGATTGCAACCGTGTTGCCCGAATTTCCGCTTCGATATCATCTTCAGTCAATTCAACAAAATCTTCGGCAGAGCGAATTGCTTCAACCGCCGATTGCGCCTTGAGCTGTAGCGCTTGGAAAAGCATAACCCGTTCCTCGAGAAGCAAGTTGTATTCTCTCGTCAGAACTTCGGCGCTCACTTTTTGAGAACGAGCAATCACATCATCAATATGAGTTCCCCTGGCTCGTAATAAAATAGCCAGGGAATTTAATAGATCAATCGCTGCATGATCCAACGTTTTGATCACCACACCATTTTCTGTACTAATAAAGGTGACTAAATCACCTTTTTTAAGATTGAGCTGCCGGCGAATCGTTTGTGGAATGGTTACTTGCCCCTTTTCTTGTACCCGAACTGTGCTAATCATTTGTACCTCCATAAGTCATACAGTCATACTTTTATTATAATACGATTTTTGATAGAAATGCTCGATGGCAGATTAGTGTCTACTTATCCATATAGACTCAAACTGAGGCTACTCCTCCCATACGGAATGATATGCTCCAATCGTGTCGAAATAGGCGACCAGGCGCTGGTAGAAAGGATGGGAGGTGATCGTCGCGCTGTCGCCAATGACAATCAACTTTCGCCGGGCGCGCGTCAGGGCCACATTCATGCGCCGGATGTCTTCCAGGAAACCAATCTCACCATCCGGATTGGAGCGCACCAGCGAGACGATGATGGCTTCTTTTTCTCGCCCTTGAAATCCATCCACGCTGTCAATTTCAATTTCGGGCCGTCTCAGCCGTTCGCGCAGCAGGCGCACCTGGGCAGAATACGGCGTGATGACGGCCAAATCGTCTGGAGCAAGACCCGCATCGAGCAATGCCTGCGCCTTCTGAAGCACGAGCTCTGCTTCCATCGGGTTAAACCGGCTGTCGCCATCCGGCTCGACCGTCTCATCGTAGCTGGCGCCGGCCGTATCGATAAAACTGACCGGTGTCCCGGTCAGTTCATTGGAGGTGATGCCGGGCAGATCGCGCAGCAAGTGCGTGCTGACCGAGGGGCTGGCGATCAGGCTGCCTTCATAAAATTCAGTGGATGAAAATGCCATAATAGCCTGGTGCATGCGGTACTGCACCACCAGCCGGCGGGCAATGGTCGGACCAGGCGTATCCATCAACCGTTCCATCAGGCTGACAGCCAGTCCCCCTGCGATAGCTTCGGCGGAGAGAATGGTCGGTGGAAGCTGAAAGGGATCACCCGCGAGGACCAGCCGGTCCGCATACTGAAGGGGTATCCAGGACACCGGTTCCGTTCCCTGGCTGGCCTCATCCAGGACACACCAGTCGAAGACGCGGTCACGCAAAAGACGACCATCCAGCCCGGTGGTGGTTGCACATACAATCGGAGTCGCGCTAACCAGGTGTTCGACCACCTGGTCTTCTATTCTCCGTGCATCGGCCAGCATCTGCCTGGCCTCCTGGCGCAGCGCCTGCCTGGCGCCAGGCGCGGGCCGGGCCCGAGTATATTTGGAAGCCTGATCGCGTAAAAGGTAGGCTTCGCGAGTGATCTTACGCGCCATGCGCATCTCAGGATGATTTTCTAACAAACCATCCAGGGTATGCGCGCGCAGTTCGGGCAGAACCCGGGCCGGATTTCCCAGGCGAATCGCGTTCTCACCCGCGGCCAGCAGCCGTTCGAGCAGGTTGTCAACCGCCAGGTTGCTGGGTGCTACAGCTAACACACACTGACCGTTCTGGGCAATCTGGCGGATTAATTCAACCAATGTCGTCGTCTTGCCTGTACCAGGGGGGCCATGGATTATGGCAATATCCTCGGCGGTCAGCGCAAACCGCACGGCGTCTTGTTGGGAGTCGTTCAGGTTTTTATCCAGCATCGGGGCATGCTCAATCGGACGAAAGGTTGCCGCTCGCACTCCTAATAAAACGTCCCGCAATGCGGCCTGCCGGGTATCTTTCGCTCGCCGGGCTTTTTCCAGGCCCTGGCGCTGTCTTTGCCGCGAGATTTCATCGGATGAGCGATCTACCCGGAAGGTAGGGCGTTCCGATTCGGCCAGAAGCCCGGCCTCCGGCCACTCCGCAAATGCCACCTGGATCGTCTCTTTTTGCAGCCGGCTGACGACCCCGCGCCAGCCTGTCGTGCTCTCCGGTGAGCCGTTCCTGCCTTCTTCTGAAAGGATCACCGGACTGCCGGTTCCCAGGCGCGTCCAGGGCATGGATAAATTCTGGTTCCGTTTCCCCAGTGTCAGTAGAATAGAGCCGCCGAAACCGGCATCCTGATCGCGAATTACCAGGTTAACCAGGCTGCTCCCGGAGGCTTCTGCCCCGGCAGACAAATGGCGCTGCATATCGCGCAGGTCTTCCTGCTTTTCCGCCTCCGCTTCCAGGCGGATGAGGAGCTCTAAATGGTGAAAGTGTTCATCAATAAGTGAGTCAGCAGTCATAAAGATTCCTGACGATAGGTCAAATGTGTAGTCCCGCGTAGGGGCGACACTCCCTGGCCCGAACAGGCCACTTTCCGGCAAGACCCATCTGTTGTCCACAGTCCATGCCTGCCACGTCGGGTCGCCCTTGCACAGGACATAAAGCGTGTATGCCACCGCATAGGCCGGCCTCACACTTGTCGGAGCTCGTGGTTGTCCATATAAGGGCAGTCCTCAATGGCCCGATCAGGTTTCCTTCAGGCTGGAGGCGCCAGTATAGTTGAAGAGTATCGATCGAAAGTTTTGAATTTTCTTGGAACTTTTACGTGTCAGCAAATGCGAAACAGGCTTATGGTCGGTTCTCCCGGCTTTCCCGGATCACATCCACAATCTCATCTGCGCTGATCCCGAGATCAATACCGGGCACATCCAAAAGTGAACCGCGGCTTTTTTCTGGGCGGATGACAAAGATAGAACCGTTCCGCCGGATGATACGGACTTCACCGTTTTGTTCGGCAGTATCCAGAACCGCCGCAAAATGCTGCCTGGCTTCTGTGAATGTATAAGTTTTTTTCTTCATGGTTAATCAATCCTCAAAACTTCAACCCCATTTTGCTCAGAAACATCAGCCAAATGCTTGTCTAACGTTAATAACGGGGATTTGTTTTCGATGGCACACGAAATTAAATAAGCATCATACGCATATATTTTATTTGCACTTGCGATCGATAAAGATATCCCCAGATCGATATTGACAAATCGGATGGGTATTTTTTCATAGATTTTCAAAGCCGACTGTGCCTGTTCAAGCGTAACCATCTGTCTTTTAAACATGGCTGAAAACGCGCTCCCAATTTCCCAATGGACCGATTCAGGTGAAATAAGTTCTGCATCCAGGGTAACTGAAATAATCTTCGCCTTTGAAGCTTCGTTTGTGATGACGGCTATGATTGTAGAGGTGTCTAATATAATTTTCATATCGATTCCTCTTGTACAGTTGTACATTTATTATAACAATACTTAGGCACTTTACAAGATGGGTAAATTTTTGGGCATGTTTGTTCCATCGGAAAGCGCATTCTACTGACTCAAGTCATCCATGCTCGCGGTTATTACAACCTGTTGACTGGGCCATAAAAAATCATGTGAGGGTCTTGATCAGGCCAGTGAGTACCCAGATTCCGGGGGATTGAATTTGCATCCACAAAAGGAAGGTCCGGGAGTGTCTTTATGATGTCCCCATCCTTTGATAAGCAAGGCATTAAACCATACCAGCATGGCGCCTGGCACGGTTTCCCGGTCATAAAACTATCATCAATCGACTTCCTATCCAGAAATTTGATGACTTTCCCCACAAGATCAGACGTTACGGTCTGATTGTCTTTATAGTGCGTTTTGGCGCTTATTTTCAGCCCGTTATACCAGCAAGATTACCAGCGCCAACCCAACCGCCCCTAACACCGCCAAATAATCCAACGCCTTCATCTTCATCACCCACATCGACGTGCGCGCCGCCGGGCCACCGTAACCACGGCTGTCCATGGCAAGCGCTAACCGTTCCCCTTTTCGCAGGCTGATCACAAACAGCGGCACGATCATCGGGATCACCTGGCGGGCACGGGCCACCAGGCTGCCGCGGCCCGAACCCCAATCTCCGCCGCGGGCAGCCTGGGCCTTGGCAATGCGTTCAGCGGTCTGCGCCAGGCTGGGCAAGAAGCGAAGAGTCACCTGGACGATCATAATGAAATCCTGCACAGGCACTTTGAGCCGGGTCAGCGGTTTGAGCAGCCCTTCCAGGCTTTGGGTCATTTCAGCCGTGCTGAAGATGAGCGATATCAGGGTGATCCCAAGCAGCAGCCCGTTGAAGCGAAGCAGCATTAACCCACCGGCCCAAAGGTCAACTGGGTACAGGCTGATCCGCCACCAATGGAACACTTCTGGCCCGACCTTTGGGTAAGGGTTATAAAAAACCTGGATGACAGCCAGGATCACGATAAATGGCAGCGGCGGACGCAGACCGTCCAGCCCAAGGCGCAAAGACAGCCGGCTGGCCAGGTATCCACACATGATCAGCCCCAACCCGATCCAGATGCCTATGTGGCGGTTGGTAAACAACACCCCCGTGAGTAACGACAGAATAACAATGAGGCGCGCGCGCCCATCTAGCCGGCGGAAGGGTGAATCAACCGGGATGAACTGGCCAATGCCGATGACACGTAAAAATTCGAAATCATTCATGTGCCGCTTCCTTCACCGCCTTGAGCGACGTCGCCAGCCCATCTTCGGTCATTATCCCAAAGGGTAGAGGCCAACCTGACTGGCGCAGGGAATAAGCCACCCGCGCGGCCACCGGCGGTTCCAGGTTGAATTCCCCCAGGCCTTCGGGCTGGTCGAACACGGCTTCGACGCTCCCATCCAGTGCCTGGCGCCCGTGTTTCAAAACGGTGATCCAGCCCCCCAGGTCAGCCAACACTTCCATCTGGTGGGATGCGATCACCAGAGTCATCCCGTTTTGCATCAGGCTGGCCAGGTTGCCCATAATCGCCCGGCGTGAAGCCGGGTCCAATCCCGCCGTCGGCTCATCCAGAGCCAGGATGCGCGGCTTGAGCGCCAGGATTGACGCCAGGGCCACTTTGCGCCGTTCTCCACCGCTCAACAGGCTGGTCTGGCGGTCCTTATAAGCCTCGAAATCCAGTCCCACCAGGTTCATCGCCTCTCGCACCCGCTCGCGGATCTGCGTCCGCTGTACCGCTTTAGCCGCTTTGCCGCCGCCCCGCTCAGCCAGAAGCTGGCGTGGGCCGTAGGCGATCTCATCCCCAACGTAATATTCAAAAAAAGACATCTCCGGGTTTTGGAAAACCAGCCCAACCCATTGGACGATATCTTTGATGGTTACTTTGGGATCATTCAAATTATAAGGGCCGATCCGCACCGTTCCCTGCTGTGGGCGCAGCAAACCGTTTAAATGTTGCAAAAGGGTCGATTTTCCGGAACCCGTCGAACCGGCCAACCCATGGCAAGTCCTTTCACTCACCTGGAGGTTGATCGCGTCCAGTGCGCGGTAAGCCAGCGGTGTTCCAGCCAGGTAGGTATGACCCAGCCCTTCCACCTGGATAATCCCTCCCTCTGCTTTTCGCGCCCCTGGGGAGGCTTGTCGGATGGGTCCTCGTTCAAAATGGATCAGCGAGGTTAGCCCATGGACCAGACCCGCTTCATCCAAGACCCCACCCGGCAGCCCCGGATAGTCTTCCCGCAGCCGTTCGGCAATCCGCGCCGCACCGGGTAGTTCCAACCCCAAGCGAGATAACGTGGCCATGTCCGAAAAGACGGCCTGCGTCGAACCATCCAGCGCCAACTGGCCGTGGTCGAATACCAGGATGCGGTCGGCCTCGGCGGCTTCTTCCATAAAATGGGTCACGAAAACAATGGTGGTCCCCTCGCGGTTTAATTGCCGCAAAAGCTCCATCGTCCGCCGCCGGCCGACCGGGTCGAGCATGGTGGTCGCCTCGTCGAAGACCACCGCTTTTGGATGAAGCGCCAGGGCGCCCGCAAGTGCCAGCCGTTGAACCTGCCCCGCGGAGAGCAAATGCGGTGAATGGGTGCGGTGTTCCCACATCCCGACCGCTTCGAGCGCGCTCTCCACCCTCGCGCGGATCACCGCCGCGGGTAGACCCAGGTTCTCAGGACCAAAGGCGGCATCTTCTTCTACCGTGGCGGACACAATCTGATCTTCAGGGAATTGGAACACCATCCCAACCAGCCGGTGGATCGCCGCCCAATTGTTTCGTTCGCGCGTGTCTACCCCCCCCGCTAACACTTTGCCCGTAGTCGGTATCAGCAAGCCGTTCAAATGGCGCGCAAAAGTGGTTTTACCCGAACCATTCGCCCCCACAATTGCCACGAACTCACCCTCATCGATCCGCAGGGAGAGGTGGTTAATGACCGCTGCCCCGGATTCACTCTCTGGGTAAGTAAAACTCACATCCTGGACATCAAAAAATGGTTGGCTCATCACGGTTAGAGGATAATTCTAACATGGCTGTGGAAATTGTTCGGGTGCAGACTCTGGTTCCCTCCCCTTTAGGGGAGGGTTAGGGAGAGGTTCCGGTGAGAGAAATGAAAAAAATGCGCTAACATCAACCGGCCGCACTGACGTGGGGCACACGAAATGAACAACAATTAATCTGTCGTTGCGAGGCTTTGCGAAGCAACCCAGGTTGCTTCGCAAAGCCTCGCATCGACAGCTCTATCTTATTTGTGATTCGCCAACAGGTTCCTTTAGGGGAGGGCCAAAGAGAA
>DAIQPZ010000177.1:0-5535 GCA_036787065.1 Anaerolineaceae bacterium | reverse complement strand
TCCTGGTCACCTTCTTTGAGACGAGCAACAGCTTGATCGTCTTTCATCCGTTTCCTTTCGATGTTGTACCTTGGTGAGGATCCTCTATCTATATTACAAATGAACAGGGTAAAAAGTTAGTAGAACCTGGTAGCAAAATGCAAAGAGGGGTAGTGAGCTGCTCTTTTTTAGTTTATTGTTTACACCGCCAGCTTAACTCATCGTTGGAAAATCAAATTGTAGAATGGGGAGGCTTCTCCCAAAAAAAACTCACAAACACAACTAAAATGTGTGTCTGTGAGTTAATCGATCTGGATTGATTGCCTTTTCTTGTTGGGGTTACTTCATGCTCTCAGCGATGGCAATCATGTCTTCCTTAGTAATTTCCATGCCAAAATATTTTAATTCGAATGCGAAACTATTGGCTTGCCAGCGAAGAGTCTTCACATAAGGATCAGATACCCAGACCGGGCCGTTATCGGTTCCATTCCAGACACCTTCGACATATAGGCATTTTGTACTGCCAATTTGAACTGTCTCAATCGTTGCACTGCTTCCCACTATCGTGCCGGTATGATCCGCCCAACCTTCAGAACCATCTCCAACCTTGAAGCCACAAAGGTCACAATGGGTGGCATCAGAGACCATCTCTTCAGTTATTACCAGACCATCTGTATTATCTGGAAAGTTTACATCGTTGTATTGGTACGATATTCGTACCAAATGGGTCTCGGGGTCAAACGAAGCACCCTTGAGGGCTAAAATTTGAGGCAGATAGGTAGGTGCGCGGACAGTAAACCCCGCTTTTTGACCGGCTTCGGTGAGGCTAAGGTTGAATTGATAGAGGGGCTGGTCCGGTGTCGGAGGAATGGACGTTGGGGTCAGTGTGGGAA
The DNA here is from genome assembly GCA_036787065.1 of Anaerolineaceae bacterium. Lineage (GTDB taxonomy): Bacteria > Chloroflexota > Anaerolineae > Anaerolineales > Anaerolineaceae > JAJYIW01. The sequence goes on along the minus strand of DAIQPZ010000177.1, from coordinate 4,663 downwards.
TGGGAGTTAACCGGGCGGCTACCGGTCCGGTAGTCAGACTTTCCGCCAGTTTCACCAGCCCATCCCGGTCGAACTGTCCGTCCGGACCAACTCGCTGAAGTGTAGTGAACACGCCGTTGTCGACCCATTTCAGGTTTTGATCCCCAGCATTATCATTCCAGGTGGCCAGCGATTGGCCAGACTGATAACCAAATGATCCTTTGACGTATTCCCCGGTATTACTTCCAATCGCCACCGTTTCGACCACCGCGTTGGGACCAACGTTGCTCCAGGCTGTCTGGGCGGGTAAGCCCGTCCAAGGCTCCTGGGTAAGGGAGATAAAACCGCTGTGGTCCAGGGTGTCGTAAAAGATCACGACTGAATTGGGTCCGCCTGTTGCGCCAGTGAAATACATCCCGGCCGGAATGACGCCGAGTTCCTTGACAGTAAAATTAACTTTGCTGCGGATCTGTTCAACGGAACACTTTGGATAGCGGAAATCTCCGCACACATTCGAAAAAGCCGCACCGGACAGCGTGGGTTCCGTTGTAGAAGTTGCCGCGGGGACCCCGGGGGTTTGTGTTATCCACAACAGGGGCGCTTCGGTTGGTACGGGTATCGTACTGCTTTCGCTGCGCGTGAAGAAACGCAGCACGCTTTGCGCCCAGGCGCGCCCTTGGGGTAGGGTGAAAACCAGGCCCGCCAGGATCAGCAGGGCCAGCACAGAAATTGCAGCTAGGCGCAACCGCCAGTTATGGTTCTTTTGGTAGTCAAGATTTACATGGTTATTCATCGAAAAGTCTCCTTGGGTTGAATTGTGTTTGCTCGACTCAAAGCGTTCCCGGATGACCGGCCATAGATCGACGCTGCCAGGCACGAGCCCTTCGGCCAAATGACCCATGACGCGACTAAGCTGTTTTTCGTTCATAGCTTTTCTCCTGTTTCTGGATCGACCTCAGATCGGGTCTGGTGTATCTCCGTGGGTGGCGCTGCAGATGGTCTGAAAGGGCGGAGGAGCTTTTCCAGGCGCTTCCGGGCGGCATGCAGCCACCATTTGACCGTGCCCGCCGGGCTGCGCAGCTCCACCGCCATCTCGTGTTCGCCCATCCCCAGGTAGTAGCGCAGCACCACTGCCGCGCGCTGGTTGGGAGGTAAAGACTCCAACGCTCGCCAGACGGCCTGGCTGGTTTCAGCGCTCTCGACGCGTTCCTCGGGGAGCAGCGCAGGATCGACCAGAAGCGCCAGTCCTTCCTGAACCTCATCATCCAGCGATACCTGTCGTTTCTGGCGGTTGGCAGCTTTGATGGCATCGTGTACCACACTGCGCAAGAACCACGGCCCAAACGGGCGCTGGCAGTCGAACTGGCCGATCCTTTCAGCGGCACGGATAAACGCACCTTGCACGATATCCTCGGCCAGGGCGCGGTCACCGGTGATCAGAGCCGCGGCGCGCACCGCTTGAAGCTGGTGCAGATTGACCAACAACTCCAGACCGGCGGGGTCACCGCATTTGAGTAGAGCAATGGCTTGTTTTTCTTCCACGAAAGGCCTTTCGATGGTTGAGGATCCTCTACTTAAATTATCCTCTAGAACCGGAAAAGGTTTGAATAATTAATCTAAGAATTGAGGTTTGTGTGGCCGTCGGCCACTCAAACCTCAATTCTTATTAAATAAAAAGACGCCCCGGATTGCCCGGGGCGTCTTTTTTGGGTTACTTTCGTTACGCGAGCTTGTTGTCGTAGCTCTTCAGCGCTTTCATATAATTAGCGCGCTCGAAGGCGGCCGGATCAGCCACGGCTTTCTGGCTCATGCTGCCGCGCATCTGTTGGATGGATTCGTATTCATATTGTTCCATCCAGGTTTGCATGCCGGCCAGGATTGGGCCCGTGCAGTCGGGGCCATGGGCGATCAGTTCTGAGGCGGTCATAGCGACGTTGGCGCCGGCCATAATGGCTTTCAAGGCATCTTTGCTGGTGTGCACCCCACCGGTCAGCGCCAGGTCAGCCTGGACGTGCCCGTAAAGGATGGCGACCCAGCGCAGGGGCAGCCGCAGCTCATCCGATGTGCTTAACATCAGGTTAGGGATCACATCCAGGGTTTCGATATCCAGGTCGGGCTGAATAAAGCGATTGAACAGCACCAGGCTGCTGGCGCCGGCATCCACCAGGCGTTTGGCCAGGTTGGGCAGTGAAGTGAAGAATGGGCTGAGCTTAACCGCGAGGGGGATGTGGATCTTGGCGTGAACTTCCTTGACCAGCTCAACGTATCCCTTTTCCAGCTCGGCCGCGGTTATCATCTCATCCGTGGGGATGTCGTACATGTTCAGCTCGAGGGCATCTGCGCCAGCTTCCTGGATTTTGTGGGCGTAATCGACCCAGCCGCCCGCCGAAATCCCATTCAGGCTGCCGATGACCGGGATGCTGACGGCCTGTTTGATTTTCTGGATCAGCTCGAGGTACTTTTCCGGGCCGATGTTGTAGCTTTCCATATCCGGAAAGTGGGTCTGCGCTTCGGGATTGCTGTAGGTGCCCTGGTTCAAGAAATGGTCCAACTCAAGGCTTTCATGCGTAATCTGTTCTTCAAATAATGAATACATGACCACGGCGGAAATGCCGGCGTCTTCCAACCGTCGCACGCTGTCGATCTTCTTGGATAACGGTGAGGCGGATGCCACCAGCGGATTTTTGAGCTGCAAACCCAGGTATGTCGTGCTTAAATCAACCATTTTCTGTCCTCCTAAAAGGTAGAGTTGGCCGAAAGACCTTCAGGATGCTTCCTGAGAGATTCCAGCCAGCTCTGTGGTCGGTCATTATTTATCTTTAGCTTTGTATTGAATGGCTGCCATCTGTTGGTAGAGACTCCAGCGCTTGGTCACGTCGCTTTTAGCTTTCCGCATGAGCATTTCGGCGCGTGTTTCGTCGCTTTGCAGAAGCATGCGGTAGCGCGTCTCATTGTACGCATATTCTTCGACGGTGACGGTGGGATCCTTCGAGTCGATCAGCAGTGGGTTCTTGCCTTCATCGGCCAGGGCGGGATTGTAGCGGTAGAGCGGCCAGATCCCGGATTGGACGGCCAGGCGCTGCTGATCGAGGCCTTTGCGCATGTCGATGCCGTGGTTGATGCAGTGGCTGTAGGCAATGATCAAGGAGGGGCCATCGTAAGCGTCTGCTTCCAGGAAAGCGCGCAGGGTCTGTTGGTCGCTGGCGCCCATGGCGACTTGTGCGACGTAGACATAACCATAAGCCATGGCGATCAGGCCCAGGTCCTTCTTGGGCATGTTTTTGCCTTTGGCGGCGAAGCGGCCGACCGCGGCGCGCGGGGTGGCTTTGGAAGACTGCCCACCCGTATTGGAGTAAAGTTCGGTGTCGAGCACCAGAACGTTGACGTTGCGGCCGGAAGCCAGAACGTGATCGAGGCCGCCGTATCCGATGTCATACGCCCAACCGTCGCCACCCACGATCCATACGCTCTTCTTGACCAGGTTATCCGCGATGCTGAGCAACTGGAGCGCGCGGGGATCGTTGACGGAAGCCAGGCGCTGTTTGAGCAACTCAACCCGCTCGCGCTGGGCTTTGATGCCGGTCTCGGTGGTTTGATCGGCGGTGAGCAGGTCGTTAACAAGGTCTTCACCGAGCTGGCCGGCAAAAGCGGGCAGCAGCTCGCGGCCAAACTCGTTCTGCTTGTCGAGGGTCAGGCGCATACCCAGGCCAAATTCCGCGTTGTCTTCAAATAACGAGTTGGACCAGGCCGGGCCGCGGCCATCGTTGTTCTTGGTGTAGGGCGTGGTAGGCAGGTTGCCACCGAAGATCGAAGTGCAGCCGGTGGCATTGGCGATGACGGTGTGGTCGCCAAACAACTGGGTCATAAGCTTGATATAAGGAGTCTCACCGCAGCCGGAGCAAGCGCCCGAGAACTCGAATAAGGGTTGGAGAAGCTGTGAATTCTTGATGCTCGTGGGCAAGAAGGCCGTGCGGTCGGCTTCGGGCAGGCCAAGGAAGAATTCCCAATTTTTGCCTTCGCTTTCACGCAGAGCAGGCTGATCGGCCATGTTGATGGCCTTGCGCCCGGCCTGGCTTTTATCCTTGGCGGGGCAGGCTTCGATGCACAGGGCGCAGCCGGTGCAATCTTCAGGGGCAACCTGGATGGTGTATTTGGTCCCAGGGAACTCTTTGAACTTGGCGTCCAAGGACTTGAACGTTTCGGGGGCTCCGGTCAGGAGAGCGGGATCATAAACTTTTTGGCGGATCACCGCGTGTGGGCAGACCATGGCGCACTTGCCACACTGGATGCACAGGCTGGGCTCCCAAACCGGGATCTCGAGGGCAATGTTACGTTTTTCCCAACTGGCAGTGCCGGTGGGGAAGGTGCCATCGATGGGCATCTCGCCTACTGTGACATCATCGCCATCGAAGGCGATCATTTTACCCAGGACTTCGCGCACAAACTTGGGGGCCTGGGCAGGCACAGGCGCGCGGCGGGCGGTGGTGCTGGTGACTTTCGCCGGGACCTTGACTTCGAACAAGTTCGACAGCGATTGGTCGACAGCGGCGTAGTTTTGCTGAATCACGGCTTCGCCGCGCTTGCCGTAGGTTTTGCGGATGCTTTCTTTGATCTTCTCGATGGCCTGTTCGCGGGGTAAGACGCCGCTGATGGCGAAGAAGCAGGTCTGCATGACGGTGTTGAT
>DAIQPZ010000176.1:0-5579 GCA_036787065.1 Anaerolineaceae bacterium | reverse complement strand
CTGATATACTTAACGCATGATTGAGGTCACATCTTCCATCAAGATCGACGAAAGCGAGATCCAACTCGATTACATCCGCGCATCAGGACCCGGTGGGCAAAACGTCAACAAGGTCTCGACCTCCGTCCAACTGCGCTTCGACTTGCGCAGCTCGCCCTCGCTTGAACCGGACGTCAAAGAACGGTTGATCAAGCTGGCCGGCAGCCGTGTGACTGTCGATGGCGTGCTGATCATCGAAGCCAAACGCTACCGAACCCAGGAGAAGAACCGGTTGGATGCCATCCAGCGCCTGGTGGCGTTGGTGCAAACCGCGCTGGTCAAGCCCAAAGTGCGCAGGGCCACCCGTCCGAGCCTGACGGCGAAGGCCGCCCGCGTGGGGGATAAGAAGAAGCGCGGCGAAATTAAACGCATCCGCACTTACAATCCGAATGATTGGGAATGAGTTTTTTATCACGAAGGTGAACACAACGTGAGGGTTAACCTACAAAAAGGGTCGGGAATTGGTTATACTTTATCATAGACAATGACCTATTTGAAAGAACGTCTGATTTCCCTGATAGTCCGCCACGTGGCAGCCATTGCCGTGGTGGGTCTGGTCACGCTCTTGCTGCACCCTTTTTTTGAATACCTGGGCGCACAGGTCATTGCTCTGATCTACCTGGCGCCGGTCATCCTGGCCACCCTACTCCTGGGGCTAACCCCCGGCGTCCTGGCAGGGTTTGTGTCTTTTCTGGCTTTTAACTATTTTTTCATCCCGCCTTACCGCACCTTTTCCGTCAACCGCCCACAAGACATCATCACCCTGGTTGTTTTTCTCATCATCGCCGTCATAACCAGCCAGCTTCTCGGACAGGCCAGGGATGGGGTTCACCTGGCTAAACTGCGTGAATGGGAAGCCACGCGGATGTACGAGCTCATCTCGGCCCTGGCAGGCGCGTCCAGCGACCAGAGTGTGTCCCAAATCCTGGCGCAGCACACCCAAGATACCTTCCATTGCGACTCTGTTGAGGTGGTGGTGCAAAACTCCCAGACTCGTTCTGCCATTGGCGAACATGCCCCAGACAAACTGGCGCCTAATCTACGCAAACCGATGATGACCTCCCGGAAGCTGGAAGGAGAAATCAACCTGTGGCTGGATCGATCGACCCTGACGCAGGAGGAGAAACGCTTACTGGATACTTTTGCCGGGCAGGCGGCCCTGGCCATTGAACGCATCCGTCTTTCCCGCGGTGAAAACCGGGCGAAAGTATTGGATGAGACCGACCGGGCAAAATCGTCCCTGCTATCATCGGTTTCACACGAGCTGCGTTCGCCCCTCTCAGTAATCAAAGCCTCTGTCTCCAGCCTGCGCAGTGGCGCTGTAGAGCCAGATTCAGAAGCCAGCCAGGATCTGCTGGCTTCGATTGAAGAAGAAAGCGATGCCTTAAATGCGCTGGTGGGCAATCTGCTGGATATGTCACGCATCGAGGCTGGCGCGCTCAAGCCCAACCTGGGTTGGAACTCGCTCGCCGAAATTGCCTCCGGGTTGGTCAAACGGATGCGCAGCCATCTGCAAGATTACCAGGTGGAATTGGACCTGCCCGGCGATTTGCCGCTGGTCCTTACCGATTATGTTCTGATCGAGCAGGTTTTTTCCAATTTGATCAGCAACAGCGTAAAATTTTCGCCCAAGCAGTCAACTATTAAAGTTGCGGCCAGAAAAGAAATTGATTGCGTGCATGTCCGGGTGACTAACCAGGGCCCACCCGTGCCAGATGAATACCTGGACCGGATTTTCGACAAATTTAACCGGGTCAACGCCAGTGACCGCATCACCGGAACTGGCCTGGGTCTCTCGATCTGCAAAGGCATCATCGAAGCTCACGAAGGTAAAATTTGGGCAGAAAATGAGCCGTGCTGTTTTACCTTTCACTTCACCTTGCCCCTAAAAATGAACAGCAAATTGCCGGCGTTAATGGCCGATGAGCCCCATGAATAGAGATCCGCTCATCCTGATCATAGACGACGAGCCGCAGATCCTGCGCGCCTTGAAAACCATCCTTGGCGCCAGGCATTTTCAAGTAATCTTTGCCAGCACCGGTGAGGAGGGTATGGCCCTGGCAGCGGCACAATCGCCCAACATCATCATTCTGGACCTCAGCCTGCCTGATATGGATGGGAACGAAGTCTGCAAGCAGATCCGCAGTTGGTCAAAAATCCCGATCATTATTCTATCCGTGCGTGATAATGAGCGGGATAAGGTAGCCGCCCTCGACCATGGCGCCGATGATTACCTCACCAAGCCTTTTGGGATCGAAGAGCTATTGGCCCGCATCCGCGTCGCTCTGCGCCATTCAGACCAATCTGCCAGTCCCATCCAGAGCATCATCACCATCGGGCCCATCACAGTGGACCTAAGCCGGCACGTCGTGACGCGCCAAAATGAAGAAGTGCATCTGACAGCCACTGAGTTCAAGCTGTTGGCTTACCTGGCCGCAAATGGCGACCGCGTCTTGACACACAGGACCATTCTGATGCACGTCTGGGACAGCGCTGATGTAGACCACGTGGAATATTTACGCGTTTATATCGCCGGTCTGCGCCGCAAGCTGGAGAGTAACCCGGATGAACCGCAGTATATTTTGACTGAACCCGGAGTCGGCTACCGTTTCGCCACCGGGGATTAAAACCTTTATATTTTCTTAATCTTTTTACCCCTTTTTTTTGTTCAGGCTTTATCTTCGTTGGTTACACTCTCTCTTAACCATAAAGGAGAGTGTTTTATGTTTAATCTTGATGTCACAAATAACAACCTTCCGACCATCGGATCCCGTCTAATTGTACTGGTGCCAAGGGGAGTAATTGAAGTATCCAGGTTCGCGCAGCAGGTCCGCTGGCTGGCGCTGCAGCAGCAGCGCGACGTTTTGTACCTGGCCATGACGGACCAGGATGCAGACGAATTGTCATCCAGACGCCTTCTGGCAACCCTTGAAGCTTTAACCTGCGACCCTCTGTATGAGGTGAGTGCACGCCAGGTGGAAGCGACTGACTGGGTCAAAGCCATTTACAGCGTCTACCAGCCTGAAGACAGGGTTGTTTGCCACGCCGGACAACTGACCCCGGCCGGTTTTGGCAAAGGGTTCCCGTTAGAAGAATACTTGAAGGAAGAAAAACACCTTCAGGTTTATATCCTGAACGGTTTATACCCGCACGAGGCGGGGCATTCTCTGGACTGGCTGCGGGGTATCGGCTTTTGGCTGGGCAGTTTGGCCATTCTGGCCATGTTTTCCATTGTTGAATACCGGGTCGACCACCTGCTGAGCGGGATAACCCGCCTGCTGATTCTGGCGGTATTATTGGTGCTTGAAGCCGGATTAATTTACGAACTCAATAAACACACGGGATAATCAATTCGAAAATGTCGCATTACCTTCTTTAAATAAGGTGCTGGATGTCTGAATTTAAGCTATCAAAACATAATACCTCCCTGCCATTGCGGGAAGAATACGATTCGCAGCAGCGTCTACTTGAAGCGCAGCCCGCGATCATCGCGCATTATCTCGAAGCGCAGGGCAAGCAGCTTGCCGACACTCTTTCACGCAACCTGAATCACGCGCATTTTTCGCTGCCCGACCGGGTCGTCACTGAATGGGTCGATGGGAAACCCACTGCGCCAACCGCCATACCTGCCGGTCAGCGTGAGCAGGATACGGGCGGTGTGATCGACCGGCTGGTTGGTAACCAGATCCGTTTTGTCTTACACAACCGGCTGGTTGAATTGGAAGGGTCTGCCCGTAAAAGTGTTGCGGTCAGTGCGAGCTTAATCCGCTTCGCCACGGCCTGGCACATGGTATATGCCATGCTGCCTTCCGGGCGGTCGGTCAACTACATGGCGCCGGAAGGGGAGGAGATCTCTTCAATCCCGGTGAAAGAAAGCCAGATGGTTGAGTCGGCAATTACCCAGGCAAGTGATGCCATTGTTGAAGAAGACGGGGATGAAACCCCGCGCGGAGAGCTGCAAGTGCCATTCACCGCAGAAGCCCGCCAGTTTTTTCTTCCCCAATGGGTGTCTTTCGGCACGCAGGGCAACCTGCTGGTCAATAACGTCAATGAAGCCGAAGCCCATCTTTCATCCATGATCCATTACATCGAGATCCTGCACACCGCGGTTGGGCTGGCGCCTTATTTCGTCGCTGATCCGGAATACCAGAAAAAACGCTACGGCATGCTGGGACAGCTCGTCAACCAGGGTCGAGCCCTTGCTTGCCACCAGACTGAAGAGATGATCCGCATCATCAAACAGCGTGGCGCAACCCACGACTTGAACCGCGGTCTCAGCTTGAGCCTGCCCTATTTCGATGACCAGGCGCTGCGCATGCAGACTCGTGATTTTGTGGTCATTCCTTTTGGACGAATTATGTTCGTACCTACTTTTGTCATCAAGGCAACCCAGGAAGAAGAAGCCAAGGTCGCCCAGGATACACGGTTAAGTCCATCAACGCGCAAATATATGTTGCTCGAGCTGGACATGCTCAAGCACGCATTTCAACGCAACTAAGGACATCTTCTTATGATTTTATCTATTCTCTTATTGTTGGCATTTGTCTATATCGGTTACCGGGTATCCCCCAAAGAAAACAAGGAACATGCCCACGTGCACGGCGCAGGCCAGATTGGTTTGCTGGCAGCTATCGCTTTATTTGGTGTGGATTATTTCACCTCATTTTTTTATGCGACTGGTGAAATGATGAGCGCGCTTCACCCTTATGGGCTGCAGGTGAATGGGTATATTGCCGCCGGGGTCATCTCATTTGGCAATCTCGTCTTTGGCGCACTTTACATGTACTCGCTGGGAATTTTTAATGAGGGCGGTGGCTCCTATACCGCCTCCATGCGTTATCTAAAACCCACCCTCAGTCTGATCGTAGCAGTGACGTTAATTCAAGATTACGTTTTCACGATTGTGGTCTCGGCCCTTTCGGGGGGCGATCAGTTGCTTTCAGTGTTTAATGCCTTCGGAATTAACTGGACCTGGCATTTCCTGATCGGCTTCGTACTGGCTGCTATAACCTGGTACCTGACCATTCGCGGACGGGGAGAGTCCTCCAGGGTGGTTTTCACTTTGCTGGCCATTTTTGGTCTCCTGACTTTGACGCTGGCAGTCGGGCTCATCCTGGCCCACACGCATGGTGTGCCGGCAGTTGTCAACGCCGTGGCGCCGCAATCTGCTACGCTTGCCCAGGCGCTGATGCATTTGCTGACCGCATCCATGAAGGGTATGGTGGCTTTAACCGGGCTGGAAGCCATGTCCAACGGGATCCAGTTCGTCATCGACGAGGATGTGGCTCTCGTCAAATGGGGCAAAAAACAAATGCCCCGCCTGAAAGGGCTGTGGAAATTCTACAGCGGCAAAGCTGGCATTGGCCGCCTGGTACAGACTTCCTTCTTGTTCTATGGCGGTGGGACGACCTTTCTGCTGACGGCTTTCGCCATCCGCTTCAACGTTTTCGATGGAACCCTGGGCCGCACCCTGGTGGGCAACCTGGCTTACATCGGTTTCAACCAGCTGCCAGGCGGCCAGTTGTTGTTCTGGGTTTACC
>DAIQPZ010000175.1:0-5600 GCA_036787065.1 Anaerolineaceae bacterium | reverse complement strand
CAATAAGGGTGTGTTAATTGTTTGTCTTGTTGATTCCTTCATTCAGGTTATCTATATCTTATTACGCAGGTATAAGAAGAATGCTAACGGAATGTTGGCGTTGTATTAGAATAACTTTTATACTGAGGCCATTTGATAGGTTATCCCCACCTGTTTGCGGTAAGGAACTTCATGCGTTTTATTAAATTCAGGTCAATCGGAGAAACGTCGGTGAAAAATGAAGCTATAATAAATAGGGTGTCACAGGATGAGTGATTAAACTCCCCAAATGAAGGGATGGGAATTATGATAGACGAGCAGAAACCAAGCGTGACGTATCGTGAAATGATTAATGGGCTGCGCCAGCTTAACCTGGAACGTGGCCGGCCAGTGATTGCCCACGCGGCGTTGTCGGCATTTGGTGATGTGCGCGGCGGGGCTGAAACGGTGTTGGGGGCGGTCTTGGGGATGGTCGATTCGCTGGTAATGCCGGCTTTCACCTACAGGACGATGATCATTCCGGAAACTGGACCTGAGAATAATGCCAGTACCTATGGTTCTGGCAAGGATACTAATTTGATGGCCGAATTTTTTAAAACCGATATGCCATCTGACCGCATGATGGGTGCGATGGCAGAGACGCTGCGCGTCCGCCCGGGTGTACGGCGAAGCGACCATCCAATCCTATCTTTTGTGGGTTACCGTGCCGATGCAGCTCTCCAGGCTCAGACCATGCTCGATCCACTGGCCCCTGTGGGTGTGTTGGCCAATCAGGGCGGATGGGTTTTGCTCTTGGGGGTCGATCATACCGTCAACACCAGCCTGCATTATGCAGAAAAGCTGGCTGGTCGGAAGCAGTATTTGCGTTGGGCTTTGACGCCCAATGGGGTGGTAGAATGTCCTGATTTTCCAGGCTGCTCCGATGGGTTTAATACTGCCGCAACCTGGTTCGAAGGGATTACCCGCCGGGTGCAGATTGGGGCTGCGCCGGTACTGGCGCTGCCACTAAAAGAGATGATCGCGATTGTACAAGATAAGCTGGCAGCCGATCCTTTAGCGCTCTTGTGTTCGCGCCCGGACTGCGAGCGCTGCAATGCTGTACGCGCAGTAAGAGTCTGAGCGAATTATTGGGTATTTTAGCGGACCGTCGATAAATTTTTGGTGATAATAATGGCAACTGAGCGGATTCAAGCAACACTGGAATTACTCTATCATGTCAGTCGTGAATTGGCGACCGCACTGGAATTGCGGTCTGTTTTGCAGCGTATCCTCTCTCTTTCATTGGCTAATGTGGGGGGAGAGCGTGGTACCATCATCGTGCTGGATGACCGCGGTCAGCCGGTTGATGCGGCCATTGTGATTGGCGCGCGGATTACTGATCATTCCACCCAGCAGTTGAAGGAAACCGTCGACCGGGGCCTGGCGGGTTGGGTGGTAAAAAATGGCAAACCGGCCTTGATACCCGATACCAGCCGTGACAGCCGCTGGTTGCGCCGGGCCGACGATGAACTTTCACGCAGCGGCGCTAAGTCGGCGGTGTGTGTCCCGCTGCTTGCGCGTGAGCGCCTGGTGGGTGTGCTGACCATCGTTCATCCCACGCCAGGATTTTTTAATGACGAGCATTTTGTTTTAATGCAGGCAATTGCCGATTTGGCTGGCGTGGCAGTGTTGAATGCCAGGCTGTATGATGAAAGCCAACGGCAGGCGCGGGTGATGACCGCCCTGGCTGAGAATGCACTTACTTTGAATGCCTCACTTCACCTGGACCAGGTGCTGCAGCGGATCCTCGATCAGACCGGGCACGCGCTTCAGGCGCAGGTGGTCCTGCTGGCGTTGGTGGATGAAATTCGTCAGGAGCTGACCTACCGCGCGGCAACCGGTGAGATTGCCTCTAAGGTGATCGGCTTCCGCCAGCCCATTGGGCAGGGTGTGGCAGGTCGGGTGGCTCGCGAAGGGCGAGGTGTGGTGGTCACCAGTATCAACCAGGACGGCATAGACCAGCTTCCGGGGCTGAAGGTTCACGCGTTGGTTTGTGCTCCCGTGCATGCGCATGGCAAAATAATTGGCGTACTTGAAGTGGTCAACCCACCCGAGGCCGGCCTGGATCAGGAGGCTTTGTTTGTATTGTCCGGTATTGGCAGCCTGGCGGGTGTGGCCATTGATAATGCCCAGCTTTACGAGCGGTTGGAAGCGACCCACCGGCGTTACCGCGACTTGTTTGAGGATAGTATCGATCCGATCTTGATCACCGATTTTTCGGGTCGCATCCTTGAGGCAAATCTGCAAGCAAGCCAGATCACCGGTTATGCTGCCGGCAGGCTAGAAAAGCTGTTGATATCTCACCTGTATGAGCTCGATCACGATAAAGTGGCCGCTGATTTAAATCAACTTCCGGCCGACAGCTCTATGGCTTTCGAATCTTCTTTGAAACGACAAAACGGAGAGCCCCTTCCTATTGAGGTGCACGTCCATCGCGTAAAAATTGATGACGGCGAGTTCCTCCAGTGGATCCTGCATGATATTTCTGACCGTAAAGATCTGGCTGCACTACAGGAAAACCTGATTGCCATGGTGTACCACGATCTGCGAACTCCACTCTCCAACGTCATTTCAAGCCTGGACCTGTTGAACAGCATGCTTCCGCCTCAACGTGACCCAGCCTTAAATTCAACCCTGGCGATAGCCAACCGCTCGACCGACCGCATGCAGCGGCTGGTGAGTTCCTTACTGGATATTCACCGGTTGGAGAGTGGGCAATCGGTGACCAATGTAGAACGTTACTCTCCCTGGTTATTGGCACGTGATGCCCAGGATTCAGTGCGCACGATAGCGGAAAGTAAGAAACAAGAAATCACGCTGGCGCTGGAAGAGAATTTACCTGCCGTGAGGGTGGATGAAGATATGATCCGGCGGGTATTAATCAATTTGCTTGAAAATGCTACCAAATATACCCCGATGGGAGGGCATATCCAGATCGGCGGGAACCTGGAGATGCCCTGGTTGAAGCTGTGGGTAGATGATGACGGTCCGGGCATCCCTGAAAGCGAGCATGAACATATCTTCGAAAAATATACCCGGCTGAACCAACGTTTGACCATAAAAGGGCTTGGCCTGGGATTGGCATTTTGCCGGTTGGCAGTTCAGGCGCATGGCGGTCGAATTTGGGTCGAGAGTAAACCCAATTCGGGCAACCGGTTTATGCTCACCTTACCGGTAGCAGAAAAACCGAACACATCTTCATTGAAAAAATCGGCTCAATAGGATTTTTTGTGGTGAATCCTCAAAAAGGGAGACCATTCCACGGGAAATCCTGAAGTACCAAAAAATCTTTATCACAGGAGTATTCATGCAAGAAATTGGCCGCGGGGTCTATATTGAAACAAATTACGCAGGGGTTGTTTTGGGAGCGATTAACCTCGCCCATGGTTTATTATTGATCGACGCCCCGCACCGCCCGGATGACGTCCGTTCGTGGCGGGCCAGCCTGCTTAACCTGGGCGGAGGGGTTGACCGTCTTTTAATAAACCTTGATGCTCATATCGACCGGACCCTGGGAGCGCGCGCCATGGAATGCACCGTGGTAGCCCACGAAAAAACCGCTGAGGTTTACCGCACGCGTCCGACGGCATTTAAATCACAGGCAGTTGAGACCGGCGCGGATTGGGAGTTGAGCAATGGCCTGGGCAGTATCCGCTGGGCGCCTCCCGAAATTAATTTTAGCCATCACCTGATGATCCATTGGGATGAATCTCCGGCGATCCTTGAGCACCATCCAGGACCGCATGGTGGGGCAATTTGGGTCACCCTGCCGGACGCGCACATCGTCTTTGTGGGCGACGCAGTCATCCCTGAACAACCGCCTTTCCTGGCGAATGCCGATCTAACGGCCTGGGTCGAGACTCTCCGCTTGCTTCTCTCGCCCACCTATCAGGATTTCCTGGTGGTTGGCGGCCGGACGGGCCTGGTTACCATGGGGCAGGTGCGCAAACAACTGGTCTACCTGGAGTTGATCCGCGAACGTTTGGATGCTCTAGCCGAGCAAAAGGTTAACCCTGAGCAAACCGAAATGCTGATCCCCGAGTTGATCAAAGGTATGGAAATCCTCCCATACCGCCAGGAACAATTTATCCAACGCCTGCGGTGGGGTTTAAACCATTATTATTCACGTCATTACCGCACAACTTCGATGGATGATATAGAGGAATTAACCAGCCAATGAGCCATACCAGTTATGCGCCAGTGGTCGAGGTGACCCGCGGCGCGATCGTCGAATCGGTTCATTTTGGAGCGATCGCGGTCAGCGATCCATTTGGGAATTTACTTGCCAGCTATGGGGATCCTTACACCGTGACCTTTTTACGCAGCTCTGCCAAGCCTTTCCAGGCGCTGCCCTTCATAGAGGCCGGTGGCGACAAGCATTTTGGGTTTGAACAGGCAGAATTGGCCTTGATCTGTGCCTCGCATTCGGGGACAGATGATCACCTGGCAGTGCTGCGTTCAATTCAAAGGAAGACTGGCGTAACGGAAGCTGACCTTTTATGCGGCACACATAGTCCGATTCACGTTCAAACGGCCCTGGCTCTTGAGGCTCGCGGTGAAACCCCCACCCCAAATCGCCACAATTGCTCAGGTAAGCATACCGGTATGCTGGCTCACGCCAGGCTGCGGGGCTGGCCGATTGAAAACTACATCGATCCGCATCACCCTCTCCAGCAGTTGATCCTGGCGACCTTTGCCGAGATGGCAGGACTGCCGGTCGAACAGGTGGTGGTTGGGATCGATGGTTGCTCGGCGCCCAATTTTGCCGTGCCACTGGGTAATGCTGCCCGCGCCTACGCCAACTTGATCGACCCACGGGCTCTCTCGCCTGAACGCGCAGCCGCCTGCCAGCGTATCACCCATGCCATGACAGGCAACCCCTTCATGGTCGCGGGTCCAGAGCGTTTTGATACCCTTTTGATGGAAGTTGCCAGTGGTCGCATTCTGGTAAAATCAGGCGCGGAGGGTTACCAAGGCATCGCCCTGCCGCCCGGCGCGCTTGGTCCAGGTACACCCGCCCTGGGAATTGCCTTCAAGATTGCCGACGGCGATTTAACCGGTCGGGCTGGCCCCTGCGCCTCTCTGGAGATATTACGCCAACTGGGCGCGATAACAAAACAAGAGCTGGACACCCTGGCGGCATTTGGCGCCCGCCCGATCTATAACCAGCGCCATATTGAAGTTGGGCAGATCCGCCCGCATTTCGAATTGGTTAAAGACGAGCGTTATTTTGGCGCTTGAGCCGCGAATATCGGACCTGGCAGAAAAGGCGCTGGCAATTTACCAGCGCCTGATCGATTTTTACGGCCAACCCATGTGGCGCAATCCGCTGCCAGCGGTGGATGAGCTTGTATCCACCATCCTGTCGCAAAATACCAATGACCGTAACCGCGACCAGGCCTACGAGACGCTCAGGCGCCGCCTACCGACCTGGGAGGGTGTGCGCGATGCGGACCCGGCGGTGGTGATTGATGCGGTTCGCTCTGCCGGACTGGCCAATCAAAAAGGGCCGCGTATCCAGGCCGTACTGCGGGAACTCTCTACGGAACGCGGCAGCTTTGACCTTGATTTTTTACGCGCCT
>DAIQPZ010000053.1:0-16158 GCA_036787065.1 Anaerolineaceae bacterium | reverse complement strand
TTGGGGTCGGTCAGGGTGCGCAGAACACGATTACCGGTACAATCAGTGGTATTGGGATCATGAATATCATGCTGGTTTCGGTCACCGAACGGACCCGCGAGATAGGCCTGCGCAAGGCGTTGGGCGCGCGCCGCAGGGACATCCTGGCGCAGTTCTTGACTGAATCAGCACTGCTCAGTTTGATCGGCGGCGTGTGGGGCATTATTCTGGGTGAATTGATTGCTTATATAGTTGGCCAGATTGCCGTGGCTAACAATACCCCATTCACACCTGTTATTGGTTTAAATGCAGTATTACTGGCGACCTTATTTTCAACAGCGGTGGGACTATTCTTTGGATTATACCCAGCCAACCGCGCGGCCAGCCTTGAACCGGTCGAAGCCTTACGTTCTGAATAAATCATCCTTGAATTCCGATAGCCTTCCGTGCTATGATGGGATTGCATGAGCAGCCTCCTTTTCGTTTGAAAATGTTGCGAGTGATCACAACAATTATTGTGGTTTTAACCACAATGAGGGCAACGCCCTCTGTAAATGTCGGGAGCAAAATTCAGTTGAGACTGAACGAAAGGCATGCTTCATGACGTAAAAATGGGTTGGAGGCTGCTCATGTATTTTGTGTTAAATCAGCTTTTAGGGTAAAATCAAACTTAATAGTCCCCGTATGGGTACAATCGAAAACCATTTATTTATGAAGGAGCGGATCCCATGGCTTCATGGAAAATATTAATTTCAGATGGCCTGGATGAAAGCGGTCTGGCAATCCTCCGCAAACAAGCCGATGTGGTCGATCAGACCGGGATCACAGCGGACGAATTGCTCCAGGTAATAGGTGGTTATGACGCTGTGATTGTGAGAGGCAGGACAAAAGTAACCCCGGCAGTTTTTACTGCGGCTGGCAAGCTCAAAGTGGTTGGACGCGCTGGTGTCGGTGTGGATAACATCGATCTGAATGCTGCCAAAGAACACCGGGTGACCGTGGTCAATGCGCCCGTCTCTACCACTATCGCTGTGGCCGAGCTGACTCTAGGCTTAATGCTGGCCATGGTGCGCGAGATCCCGCGCGCTGATCACAGCATGAAAAGTGGTAAATGGCTCAAGAAAGAATTTGAAGGCATGGAGCTGTACCAGAAGACTTTAGGGGTGATTGGTGTCGGGCGCATCGGCTCGAATGTGGCATCCCGCGCTGCTGCCTTTGGCATGACCGTGTTGGGTTATGACCGCTTTATGACCAATGAGCAGATTGTGAACAACGGCCTAAAACCTGTCCCATTCGAAGAGATCCTGGGCAGCTCGGATGTTCTGACTCTGCATGTACCGCTTTCGAGCGAAACCCGCGGGTTGATCAGCACAGAGGCCTTCCGCCAGATGAAACCCGGGGTTTGCCTGATCTGTACTGCGCGGGGTGGAGTCATTGATGAAACTGCCTTGTTGGCCGCTTTAGATGCCGGACTTGTGGCTTCAGCCGCGCTGGATGTATTTTCCACTGAACCACCTGGATTAACGCCTCTGGTCGGCCACCCACGCGTGGTAGTAACCCCACACATCGGCGCGCAGACTGTAGAAGCTCAACAACGGGCTTCAAAAGACATCTCGACCGAAGTACTGGCGGCCTTAAAAGCTGAACCGCTGCGCTGGAAAGTGGCCTGACGTGACCGGGAAACTGGATCAACTGAAAACCCACCTGGCTGAGTATATTGACCTCAATCATGCTGTAGGCCTCTTGAGTTGGGACCAACAAGCTTACATGCCGCCGGGTGGCACTGAAGACCGTGGCAATCAGATCGCCACCCTCAGCCATCTGGCACACCAGGCGATCACATCCGCTGACCTCGGCCGCCTGCTGGACGATCTTTTGCCTGAGGCCGCCCAAATGGATCCAGACAGTGACGAGGCCGCGTTGATCCGGGTCGCGGACCGTTTTTACCGCAAAGAGACGCACATCCCAACCGATTGGGTCTCGCGCTTTTCTAAGGCAAGCACCCTGGCATTTGACGCATGGGCTAAGGCTAAACGCGAATCCAATTTTGCCACTTTCCGCCCATTCTTGGAAGAAGTCATCCGCCTACGGCAAGAATACGCCAGCTTTTTTGCTCCTTACGGCCATATTTACGACCCATTCCTGGACGATTTTGAGCCAGGCCTGAAAACAAGCGAAGTGCAGGCCATCTTTGCTGTATTGCGCAGCGAACAGGTGGAGCTGATCAAAGCCATCAGCCAGGGACCACAACCGGATGCGACTTTCCTGAGCCAACCTTTTTCTGAGGCAGCTCAGCGTGATTTTGGCATCGAGATAACCCGCAAGCTGGGATACGACTGGACGCGCGGCCGGTTGGATGTGACCTCTCACCCTTTTACCAGCAGTTTCGGCCAGGGTGACGTGCGCATTACGACGCGTTTTGATCCGAATTATCTCCCTGGAGCTTTGTTTGGCATTATCCACGAGACCGGACATGCCTTATACGACCAGGGACACGCCCCGGCTTACCGGCATACCCTGTTATCGAATGGGGCTTCTATGGCTGTCCATGAATCCCAGTCTCGTATGTACGAGAACCTTGTCGGTCGCAGCCGTGCCTTCTGGAAGTTCTTTTATCCTCGTCTGCAAACCTACTTCCCTGGTCAGCTTGGCTCAGTCTCACTCGAAACCTTCTACCGGGCGATCAACAAAGTCATTCCATCTCTCATCCGGGTGGAGGCAGACGAGGCCACGTACAACTTGCATATCATGCTGCGTATGGAGCTGGAAATTGGACTGATGGAAGGCAGCCTGGCGGTTAAGGATTTACCGCAGGCCTGGAACAGCCATATGCAGGACAGCCTGGGTCTCATCCCTACGGATGATGCGCGTGGCGTGTTGCAGGATGTGCATTGGTCTTATGGGTATATCGGTTATTTCCCCACTTATGCCCTGGGCAACCTGGTGTCGGCTCAACTGTGGGAAAAGATTCTGGAGGAAATCCCTGACCTTCCCCAACAGTTTGAAATGGGCGAGTTTGGCGCACTTTTAGCCTGGCTTCGGAAGAATGTCCACCAGTATGGCGCTAAATATCAACCACAAGTGTTAACCGAAAGGGTGACCGGGTCGAAAATCGATCCGACTCCCTATCTCCGTTATTTGAAATCCAAGTACGGCGAACTTTACGGCCTCTAAGAACATATGGCAATGCTGCATTCCGAATGTTTATCTGATTATAAAGAAATTTAGCCTATGGCGCGAATTTTAATTGTTGATGATGATTGGACTAACCTGGAAACAATGGATAAGGTCTGCCAGTTTCTTAGGCATCAGGCACAATTGTGCGATTCAGGCATCCAGGTGTGCCAATTAGCAGCCGAAAACCAACCTGATTTAATCCTGCTTGATATGCGTATGACCGATCTGGATGGGATCGGTGTGCTGCAATGCCTGCGGCGTGAACCGGCTACACAACACATACCAGTTGTTTTCATTACTGCCGGTCAGGAAGAAGAAGAGAGCGAACGGATCAAGGCCGAGGGCGCGAAGGATTACCTCTCCAAGCCGGTCAGCCTGGCCGCCCTTCAGGCTGTGATCCAAAAATATACCGTGTGAAGACAATTCCCCCCGTTTCTAAATGCATTTTTTTTCGTCCTGGGTCAGGCCGCAACCTGCTGCTCCTGTTCAGTATGATTCTAGGGGCATGCGCCCAGCTCAAGCCTCTACCCCCTTTACCGCCTACCGTTGCCTTGGCTTCTACTCAGCGCATAGCGACGCTTTCATTAATGCCCACCCAAACGCAAGGTGGAGTCGTTCTAAGGGTTACACCCAAATTGACCGGTCTGGACGATACCCTCGCGCCCGACCAACCCACCCTCAGCGACGATGAAATCGTCCAGACACGAACTGCCCTGGCGGCATTATACAGTGTTCAGACTCAGTTCGCTATCCTGCAAGGCCCCTCGGTGACACCCACGCCTTGCCCAACCCCGCCATGCAGGTCACCCACACCCACCTGGTCCCCACCGCGCACCAAGACACCTACCCTGACCCCTACGGCTACCGCTCAGCTCTCTGACCAGCATATTATTTCGCCGGGTCCGATGTCAAAAGTGGTTTCTCCGATCCACCTGATAGCTACTGGCTCAACCGGCGCAGCAGGGATGATTCGCGTAGAATTGTATGCTGAAGATGGGCGGCTGATGATGCGTCAGATCCTGAAATATGGCAGCATGCTCGGTTCGTCTTTTATCCTCAACCTGGATATTCCTTTTGAGATTTCAGTGGTGGCCGAATCGGCCCGGCTGGTGGTTAGCGTTGACGACGCTAAAAACCGCCCGATCGCCTTGACCTCATCCGACTTAATTTTGCTCACCATGGGTGATGCTCAGATCAACCCTTCCGAAGACAACCTGGCGTCGATTATTATCAATCAACCCGCGGAGGCTGGCACTTTGACGAGCGGATTTATGGAAGTCAAAGGCCAGGTGCGGGCGATCACCGATCAACCGCTGCTGATCGAGGTTTATACGGATGAAGGCGCCCTGGTGGGAACGCGTCAGGCGACGGTGGTTACCCCGCCGGACGGGGCTTACCATCCTTTTGAGGCCATTGTGCCATACACGGTCAGCCAATCCAAAGGCGCGCGCCTGATCGTGCGACAGGAAAGCAACAAAATCCCGGGTAATGTGGCGCTGTCGAGCGTATCGCTGACGCTCAAGCCCTAAAAGATCTCCATCCCCCTTTTAGCATAGAATCGAGGCGTGATCAGGCCCCGCCGGGACCGTAGTATTTGGGATCGGTGGGAGTCTGCCCGGAGGGGTCCCATACGTAAACCCATTCCCCCTGTTGGGCCCAATCATACAGCCAGTGGGCGTCGCCTGGAGACAGGTTGATGCAGCCGTGAGACTGGGGGTAGCCGAAGACTGCCCGCCAGTATGCGCCGTGCAGGGCGCGGGCGTCATCGTAATACATCGTCCATGGGACGTTTTGCAGGTAGTAATAATCCGAACGGTTTGCCTCAAAGGCGCCGCTCATGGTTTCGACCAGCTTTTTGGTTTTGATCTGGAACAGACCCGGGCGCGTGTAGAAAGGCGCCATGCCGCTGGCGACCAGCGTGGCGAAGACCAGGCGGTTGTGGTCGTAAACCGCCAGGGTTTGCTCGTAAAGATTTACCTCGATCCAGCGGTTGCCGTCGAGGCCTTTTGGGGCCTGGGTATTGACCGCCACCTGGCGCACGTAACGGTGTTCAATCCATTGGTTTGGCCCAACCAAATACCAGTCGGTTTTATCTGCTTTTTCCACGGCATACACCTGGACCACGTTCTCACGATAATACTTCTTTCCGGTTTCGGGCGATTGGTATCCCGGACCGGTGCGGCTGGTGGCGGTATCGATAATCCAGCCAAAATTATTGCGCGGTTCCTGGTTGAAAACCAGGCCTAGAAAGCGCCCGGCGTGGATGCAGCAACTGGCGCCAGCTTCGCCAGCCTCGAGCCAGCCGCCGGTGGAAAGCTGGTAGTAGACTTCGTTGTTGGCTTCATAACGTTGGGTGATCGCCAGGTATTTCATTCCATAAGCCAGGCTGCCCGATGTAGCCCGCGCGGCCGCATCAGCGGCTGTTTTATACAGCGGGATGGCCTGTTTCGTCACAAGGAGGTATGAATCGGACATCTGGGAAAGGGCCGGGTCGGGGTTTTTTGCCGGTAGAGGCCGGATGGGAAGCACCAACCCACTCTGCGCCATGCGGGTCAGGAAAGTGGACGGCCCAAGGGCCAGGCAGTTTCCCGGATCCGCCAGATAGATATCTGGCAAGCAGACACTTTGCCCGGCGTAAGTTTCCACTTTGCTTGACCCCAAAGAGCTGGCGAACGCATCGGCGGCCGGTACGACATCCACCAGGTCTGCCAGATTGGTTATATTATCCGCGGCAGCCGGTGAGATGGCTGGGTTAGCCGGGAAGGGAAGGATTGAGATTAAGATGCTCAGAATAAGTACCGGTAAAAATCGTTTCATGCAATGCCTCAAAAAATGTGGTTAAATGATAGGATGCCGACTTTGGGCAAGAACCCTGCTGGCTATTATACTCTTATTGTGGGCGATCGGGCCGGGGTGAAACCGTTTATAAAATGTAACTGCTCAGGCTCATGTGAAAAAGACCCGAATTTGAGGTGTTTGCGGGTGCGAAGCACCCGCAAACACCTCAAATTCGGCATCTTTCCCCTCATGGCAGAGCAGTTACGATAAAATGCTGCATCCAGGCCATTTACAGATTGTTTGACAGGCATGAGATAGGTTTCGCAAGTTTGTCGTAGAGGCATCCTGAGAAATATAGGTTTGGCTAGACCAGGATGGCGCCCAGCATGCCCACCAGGAGGGTCACGCTGATGTACGAGTTCATATTGAAAAAGGCCCGGTCGAGCTGACTCAGATCGTCTGGTTTGACCAGGCGGTGTTCCCACACGAATAGACCGGCGCTGGCCGCGGTGGCAGCCCAGAATGGCCAGTGCAAATGAAGCATAATCGCCAGTCCGGCCAGGACGGTCACCGTGAGGATATGACAGATCACCGACAGGCGCAGTGCGGCTGGGATGCCGAAGCGCGCCGGGATGGAATGCAGTGCTTGCTGGCGGTCAAAGGTAGCGTCCTGGCAGGCATAGACCAGGTCAAAACCGCCAATCCAAAGGGTGACGGTGATCAGGAGCAGCCAGGCGGGTAGATCATTTGGGGTGAAGAGGGAGCCACGGACAGCGACCCATGCGCCGACTGGGGCTAAACCATCCGTGGCGCCTAATATGAAGTGGCTCAGCCAGGTAAAGCGCTTGGTATAAGAGTAACCGATTAGAAAAAGACCAGCCGCTGGCAGCAGGATCATTGGAAGCGGTCCGAGCGCCCAGGCCGACACGACCAACACCCCGCCTGAGATGGCGCTACCTACCCACGCCGTGCGGGTTGAGATCGCGCCGGTTACCAATGGACGCCGCGCAGTGCGTGGGTTGAGTCCATCCTGGTGGCGGTCGACCAGGCGGTTAACTGCCATTGCCAGGGTGCGCGCGGCGGCCATAGCCAGGGTGATCCAGATAAACTGCGGCCAGGTAGGCCAGCCGCGGGCTGCCAGCAGCATACCCAGGTATGAAAAAGGCAGAGCGAAGATGGTATGTTCGAATTTTATCAACTCGAGGAAGCTGCGTACCGCTTTCATAGGGGCCTTAACCACGGGCAAAGCAGCTTTTCCAGCCAATCCACGCCGAAATACAGGCCGAGACCCAGTAAGCTCATCGCCAGAATACCGGCATACATGGCGGGATAATTGTAAAGGCTGCTGCCATTTAATGAGATGTAATAACCCAGTCCTTGCTGGGTGGCGAACGATTCAGCTACATAAAGCACTGCCACGGATGTGCCCACCGACTGGCGGATGGCAGTCAGCACGGCAGGCAGGCTGGCTGGTAAGTAAACGAAACGGAACAGGGCGCGCCGTCCGGCTCCCAGGCTGCGCACGCTCTGGATCAATTCGGGGCGCAGGGCAGAGGCCTGGTCGCGCACCAGGACCAGTATCTGAAAAAAGAGGATCATGAATATGATCAATATCTTGGCCAGATTCCCCACTCCGAGGATAAGCAGCACCACCGGCACCAGCACCACCTTGGGAATGGGGTAGAGCAGATAGATCAGCGGGGAAAAGAGCCGGTCGAGCTGCCGGGATTGGCCCAGGATGATGCCGGCCGGGGCGGCCAGAAGGACTGAGAGGACAATGCTGGCCAGCACCCGCCAAAGACTGACTAAAAAATGTGCAAATAAACCGTTCCCCAGTTCGCTGATGAATACTTGAAACACCCGCCATGGGGGTGGCACGATCGGTTTCTGGATGGCCATAGCCAGGAGCTGCCAGGCGGCCACCAGGACGAGAAAGGCAAAGAACAGATCGCGCTTTTTCACGCCATCACCTGTCGCAGAGTCTGACACATTTGCCTATAATCGTCGGTGTGGCGAAAGCCTGTTTTACACGCTGCCGGGTTAAACACGACTTGAGGCTGGGTGTGGGGCGGTGCTCCCAGCACCAGGATGGCTTCGCCCAGGACAGCGGCTTCTTCCAGGAGATGGGTTACCAATACAAGGGTAAAACCCTGCTCGCGCCAGAGTGATTGGGTCAGGTCCTGAAGATTTTCACGGGTGGGGGCATCCAGTGAGGAAAAAGGCTCGTCCATCAGGAGCAGGTCGGGCTCGAGGGCGAGGGTGCGCGCGATGGCGGTGCGCTGGCGTTGGCCGCCCGAGATTTGCTGCGGATAACGCGCGGCGAGTTCACTCAGGTTGAGCCGCTCCAACCAGGTATCCACGCTTGCCCTGGAAGGCCTGTATGCCGGGGCATGCCTGCCATCCGGGCCGTAAAAAGCGCGAATGTCCAAACCCAGCGAGGCATTCTGGCGCACGGTTGCCCATGGCAGCAGCCCGTAATCTTGCAAGATCAAACCGGTTTGGGGGCGGGGATGGTCCATCGTCTGGCCTTCGATGAGCAACTTTCCGCCATCAAGTTTGACCAACCCCGCCAGCAGATAGAGCAGGGTCGTTTTGCCGCAGCCAGAGGGACCCAACACCACCCAGGCCTGACCGCGCTTCACCTGCCAGTCAAAGCCCTGGAAGATTGGCTGACCGTTAGGGTAATGAAAATCCAACGACTCAAGGGTGATCACGTGTTATCTCTCTGCGACTGACACAATGTGGTCACCACCGTGGGGCTCCGCATAAGGGTCATTTTCCTTGACCGATAGCCTGGATGACCGAGTCCTGATAATTTACCCGTTGGCTGATCATCCCCTTGCTGATGGCCCAATCCACCACATCATTAAATTGGGTTTCGCTGGGCAAACTAAAAGCCGGGTAGGTGGGCGCCGGATAGCTGTCGACCAATCCTAGCGGAATCAGGTTGTACTGGCGCATCAAGCCGGACCAGCGTGTGGGGTCGCGATCAATGTCCGTGACGGCCTGTTCAAGTGCTTTCAAGAATCCAGCCACCTCCTGCTGGTGATCGATGATGACGGTCTTACGGATGGAGATCACACTGCTGCCGTATTCCGGATGGGCAGAATCGTCAAGCAGCACGCGGCTGCCGGCTTTCACCGCCAGTGTGGAAAAAGGTTCGGGCAAGGTGGCAGCTTGAAGCCTCTCCGAGGAGAGCAGCGATAGGCGGTCGGGGATTTTGGGCACCACGGTGGTGTGGATATCAGCCGGGGCGAGTCCTTCGGCTTCCAGCAACCGTTCAGTGACATATTCAATCACCGAGGCCTTCGAGATGCCAATGTCGACTCCCTTCAGGTCCGCTGGAACGGCCAGCTTGCTCTTCGGCGAGACCAGGATGCGGTATTCCGGTTGTTTTTTGGTTGCCACCTGGGCAAAACGCACCACTTGAACCTGCGCCTGGTCGCGGTTATACAGGGTGACGGCGACGAGGTCGTTGATCATCCCGTCGGCCTGACCGGCTGCCATCACCTGGTCGCGCTCAACCGCCGATGCCACAGGTACGAAGCTCACCTTAACACCTTGCGCGGCGAAGTAGCCCAGCTGTTCTGCGGCATAAATGGGAAGCGCATCCAGGATGGGCAGGAGGGCTAAACGTAAGGTGAAATGGGTGGGTGTGGCAACCGGTTGGCAGCCGACGGTCAGGCTGGAGACCAAAACCATCGCCAGGCAAATCTGGATGATTACCCTCAGACGATTTGTAAGAATTAGCCTGGCTGCCTTTTCGGTTTTAGAGGTGGGACTTATTTTACATGATAAATCGATGGAATGGCTAATAGAAAATCGGTGGTCGGGCCGGTCAGTATTCATCAAATTTTTCCTTAAAATAATTGGAAATGTAAATTATTTTCCACCGGGGCGTTGGTTTGGCTCATCGGGCCGCACCATCAATTAATCAAATGCCTGTTTCGGTTCTCCAGGATTTCCCGTGGAATGGGCCGCATTTGGGATGTGAGCGCGCATATGCGCACTCACATCCCAAATGCGAGGATTCACCACGGCAATTCCCAAAGACCCCTGCCTGATTCTGCATGCGCTTCTTATAGGTGACAGTATAATCTAAAAGCGAACCATCTGAGTAGTTTAACAACGTCAAAGTAGGTATCATTGGCCAACTGGCTTTAGCAAGTATGTTGATAAGGATTTATAAAAAGGAGATCAACTATGAATGAAACTCTTTCCCCCTTGCGCGTGGCGATCATTGGCACCGCGGCGCGTTCGGCGTACCTGTATGTGCCCCTGCTCAAAGGCCTGCCGGACAAGGTCAACCTGGTTGCGGTATGGGGGCGCAGTGAAGCCTCCGCGCGCCGGTTGGGCGAAGTGGCGGGTGTGCCCTGGTATACTGACCTTGATAAACTGGTACGCGAGACGGCGCCCGCCATTGGCATCGTCTCTGTGGCATATAATGCTAACGGGCAAGCCGGGCTGATGGCCGTCGAAGCAGGGCTGAATGTGCTGTTGGAGACACCCATTGCCCATAAATTGAGCGAAGCCGACGCGATCATTTCCGCCGCGGTTTTGCGCGGGCTAAAAATCGAGGTGGCGGAGCAGTTCCACCGGCGGCCGCTTGAGCAAATCAAGTTGAATCTGTTGGCTTCCGGGTTGTTCGGGAGAGTTTACAGCGCATTCAACGATTTCGCCGGGCATGGTTACCATGGTGTGAGCGTGATGCGCTCTTACCTGGGTTTTGACGCGCGCCCGGTGCAGGTGAGTGGCTCAGTGCATACTTACGAACTGGCAGCGCACTGGTCGCGCCTGGGTCAAAGCAGTAGCCCGCGCAGTGAGACACAGGAGCATGGCCTGGTTGAGTTTGAGGGCGGTCAGACCGGCATTTTTCACTGGACCGACGTGGGGTATGACAGCCCGCTGCGCTGGTGGCGCAGCAGCCGCTTTTTAGCTGAGAAAGGCATGGGCATCACGGTGGGAGTGGGTCTGAATGTCGAAGAACGTCTCTCGCTGTTGGCGGCCGGGGGGGAAGCGCCACAGTTTATCACCCTCGAGCGGCGTTGGGAGCGGGTGGACGGCGGTGCTTTGATGGCCATGGTCGCCCATACCGGCGACCCAGCTATTCCAGTTGTGACCTGGGAAAATCCTGCCCGACCGGCTAGGCAGGGGGCGGGGCCTCAATGGCATGATGATGAGATCGGCGTGGCCGGCTGCATCCTCAGCCTGGTTCGGGCAGTGCAAGGGGGTGGTCAGCCCTCCTACGGCCCGCTTCAAGCGCGTCTGGACCAGGAAATCATTTTGGCCCTACACCAGTCTGCCCGCGAAGGCGGCCGGCCCGTGATGCTGCCAATTGACCCAGCGGCACAAATCGATTGAGGTTTTACCTGAGCCTGCCCTTCCCTGAAGGGAAGGGTCAGATGGCTGGGACGTTTAACCGCACGCGCGTGTAGCGGCCAGGCAGGCTTTCCAAGACCAGTGAACCGCCAACGACTGCCAGCATGGTGCTGTGCAAGGCCAGGCCCTTTCCACTGGAGAGGCGCCTGTGACCATCAGTCTCACCGGCGGATTGGGGAGGCGGAACACCTGGCAAAATTACTCCCATCCCATCATCTTCAATGGTCAAGACCAGGCCGGCCTGCCATGTTGCGATGACTTTTAAATGCAGGCGCGAACTGGCGTTGGCCGGACGGGCGTGCCTGGCGGCATTGCGCATCACTTCACGGGCGGCGTAATAAACCAGCTCAGTTGCCAATGGGGAGAGGGTCGGCAAACAGGCATCGACTTCGGGGTTGATTTGCCAGGTGACCTCGTCGAAGGCTGAGACGAGATCACTCCCTGCTACCTGGCGTAGCGCACCGATCAATCCCAAACGACGCACTTCTTGAGCTGTGCTGGTTGGGATCGCGTGCAGCAGGTCGGCGATCTGGCGGTGGACATCCACCAACTGGCCGGTTACTTCCTGACCGCTGGGCGTATTTGCGCCTTCCAAACCGCTGAGGGTTAGCAGGGCAGCGTGAAGGCGCGGCAGCACGTCGTCATGCAGCACACGTCGCGTTTGCCGGTCGAGAACCTGGCTCTCCACCATGCGCTGGCGCTGGATCTCCACAAGGCGGCGTGCCATTTCGGCGCTTGCCTGGCTATCTAACAGGCGCTCACCGCTGGCCCGGGCAATCTCGATTTCTTCCTCCGCGTAAACTCCGCCTTCGGTCTTCTCTCCCACCAGCAGCATACCGATCAGGCCGCGTTCGCTCCACAACGAGACTGCCCAGCAAAAGCCGGACCAACCCGGACCTTCTAGAGGCAGGATCTTGTGAGGGGTGTCAAATTGGCCAGCCAGTTCCGAGAGTCTGGGAAGCTCGGGAGGGGTATCTGGAGGAAAAAGGAGCGGGGCGCCCGAGAGTACGGCGAAAGGTCCAAGCCCCACCAGGGCGGCCTGTTGCGTGCTGAGCACGTCGCGGCAGATAGCGCTAAACGGGATTGAAAGGTCCACTTCGGCGACTGCCTGTGGGTGAGGCGCCAGGAATTGTTCGTACAACCGCTGGCTGGTAACGAATGGGCGCAATTGCCGCACGCTCTGCTCGCGCTCCACGTGGGTGCGCCAACTAATCAAGGCATATAAGAAAGTCATAGCCAGAAGAGCCAGTAAGATGGTGTAAACCGGGTGCAGCCGGCTGTCCAGGCTGAAAGTGGTCACCGAGCTGACCCCAGCGGCCAGTAAAATGGCATTGCGCCATTGGCGCTGAAAACCGCGCCGTGGGAGGATTTTGCCGGTGAAAATTTCGTAGCTGACAATCGATTGGCCAAGCATAAGGGTGGCCCCGGTGATTAATCCTTCCAGACCCAGGTCATACCACGCCAGAGGGTAAGCCAGTTGGCTGTAGACTTCATAAAAGGGGCGGTTTTGACCCGCGCCGCGTACTGCCCAAGCCATCACCCAGCCCACCAACAGGCTGACCGCCAGAAGAACCAGTGAGGTGCCCACCAGCCAAGGGCGGGCTCGCTGGCGGGCCTGGTTACCCATCAACCGGCTGGAAGGCGCCGGGTGTAAAAGCGAATCCAACGCCAGGCTGATGCAAGCCAGAATGTAGAGCGGGTAGCCAATCACCAGCAGGGGAATACCTGTTACGGAGGGAATTTTATCCAGATCGATGACCGCGTCGAGAGTGAAGGTTGGCAATGGGTTGGCGAAGACGATCAACCCTCCCAGCAGCAAGGTGAAGATAATGCTGGCAACCAGCCAGGGCAGTTGGCGGTGGAACAGCGCGGTCTGTGGGCTGTCCCAAAAACCGGTAAACCACAGCATCAACAGGTACCAGGCGAAGGGCGAAGCCACCACGGGCCACCAGCCGGCGTGCCACCAAAAATTGAGTCCCTGCGGCGCCATCAGAACGCCTTCACCCAAAAGGACGGAATGGCTGACGAAAAATGCTGCGCCGATCAGAAGCCCGTCGCAGGCGATCCACACCCCCAACGTACGCTTCTCGGCGTTGAGCAGTACGGTCAGGCCGAGCTAGACCAGTAGAATGGTATTGAATAAGGAAATTGCCAGGGCAGCCCAATCCAGCAGGAAATTACCGCTCATGGGTTCTCCCGGGCCACCCACTGACCTCGTTCGTCCATCACATGGGGTACACCTTCGGCATCCCAGGTCATCAAGCGTTCGCTCAGCACGATCAGGCTGGCGCGAGTACGCGCCACCTTCTCGTCAGTGGTGCTTTCATCCAGGGCCCAGGCGGCGTAGATCTGGCCGTTGGTACGGCTGATGGTGCGTTTGTCGTGGAAACCCAGGCGGGCGGCGATCTGTTCATTGGTCAGACCCTGGGCCAGCAAGCGCGCCACCACCTGCTCGTTGGGTTCCAGAAGCGCCATGGGTGACTGTTCGTCTTTATGGCGCACTTCCTGGACGCGCGCTTCGATTTCTGGGTCGATAAAGCTGCGCCCGGTGATGGCGTCTCGCAGCAGCGGCAAGATCATAGCCGGCAGCAAGTAATTCGACTTGCGGACGTATGCGTAATGGCTGAGGATGCCCGATCGGCGAAAATCTCGGTAATAATTGTCGTCGTCTTGAATAGAATAGAACACTACCGGCATGCGCGGAAATTCGCGGCGGATGGCGACCACCGCCTGGATGCCGTTCATCGCGCCCGCGAGCTGTACGTCCATCAAAATCACCTGCGGTGCGGCTTCCAGGCACCTTACCAGGGCGTCTTCACCACTGTCGACCGCGGCCAGAACATTGACTCCACCGGTCGCTTCCAACCCAACCTTAAGCGCCTGGCGCAGGCGGACATTATCTTCTACTACTAAACATACGATGGCCATAATGATTAATCATAGGCCCTTGTCAGTCTGGTTGTCAAGCACCCAGGTGTGCCAGGATGGGGCCTCAGGGTTTTGCATGGTGGGTGTTATTTCACGTAAAATGGTAAATGATAAAATTGTTGGGAGGGATGCCATTATGCTTTCGATTAAACACGTTACTCGCCTCAGTCTGGTTGCATTGGCGGTCGCCTTGAGTTTTGACCTGCTCTTTTGGAGACGAAACCCGGGGATTTCTTTCTTAGTTTTTGTGATCTTGTGCCTGGCAGGCGGGGCGCTGGTCACCTGGTGGGAAGGTTTCCGCCCGGCCCGGTCCAGTCTGCTGCTGCTGGCGCCAATCCTGTTCTTCTCGACCATCACCTTCGTTCGTATAGAACCGGCCACCTTGTTTACCAGTTTCCTCCTGGTGTTGACCTGTATGTCGGTGCTTGCCTTGACCTGGCGCGGGGGCAAATGGACCCTCTACAGCCTGAGTGATTACGTTATGGGTTTTCTGCGCCTGGCAGGCAGCGCTTTAGCTCGCCCGGTGCTGCTGTTCTTCTTTCACCCAACGGATAAACCCGCCCCAGCCAAGACTCCGGCGGTTAACCCGATCCATGAATCACCTTCGCCCATTGTAGTTCTCCAGTCATCTCAAGATGTGGCCATTCCATCTACTCCGAATACCAGGCCGGTAGCGTCAAAAATTACCTCACGGAGGGTATTATCAATTTTACGCGGTGTGCTGCTGGCCGTGCCGGTGATCGCCGTCCTGGCGGCTCTGCTGGCTTCGGCCGACCCAATCTTCTCAAACAACCTGGACGCCTTCCTGCGCCTGTTCCGCATCGGGAACTTGGGCGAGTACATCTTCCGGGGGATCTATATTATGGTTGGGGCCTACCTGCTTATTGGGGTTTACCTGCACGCCCTGGGTCCCAGCCACGACGAGGAATTGATTGGCCTGGATAAACCCTGGCTGCGCCCGTTCCTGGGTTGGACAGAGGCTGCCATTGTGCTGGGTGCGGTAGACATGCTGTTCGCCTTTTTTGTCGCCATCCAGGCGCGCTATTTTTTTGGCGGGCAGGCCAACATCAACACGACGGGCTTCACCTACGCGGAATATGCCCGGCGCGGTTTCAATGAGCTGGTAGCAGTGGCCGTGATCAGCCTGCTGATCTTTCTAGCGCTCAGCAGTATCACCCGGCGCGAGGCCCCGGTCCAGAAGCGAACTTTCACTGCCCTGGGGGTGGGCCTGGTGGTGTTGGTGGGGGTCATCCTGATCTCGGCTTACCAGCGCCTGCTGTTGTATGAAACCGTCTACGGCTTTACCCGCATCCGCACTTACACGCACGTGTTTATGGTTTGGGTGGGTGTGCTCCTGGCGATCACGTTGGTCCTGGATCTTGTAGGGCGGCTGCGCGGCTTTGCCCTGGCGGTGGCCCTGGTCGGCCTGGGGTTTGGCGCCAGCCTGAGCCTGCTCAATGTGGATGCGTTCATCGCGCGTGAAAATATTGCCCGCACGCAGGCCGGGAGCGATTTAGACGGGGCGTACCTGGCTACCCTGACGGATGACGCTGTGCCGGCGCTGGTGCAGGGCTTTACCAACAGGGGTCTATCTCAGGCGCAGCGCGACCAGTTGGGGGCGGTGCTGGCCTGCCGCGCCTTTGAATATAAAAATAACCCTGGGGACTCATCTTGGCCGGCCTTCGTCGTTTCGAAAGCCAATGCGCGCAGCCTGATCAACCTGCACATGCCGGAATTAAGCGCTTACCCCGTGAAGATATACGACAATCGATCCTGGCAGGTAATGGTAGCGGGCGTGCCGCAAAACTGTTTCGATTACAGCACGGCGGATTAGACAGCATCAAGATAATTTGATGATTCTCATTTAAATTGTAACTGCTCAGACCCGTGTGAAAAGACCCGAATTTTGAGTGTTTG
>DAIQPZ010000174.1:0-5651 GCA_036787065.1 Anaerolineaceae bacterium | reverse complement strand
GGGTCGCCCCTACACGGACGGGGCGTGTGTGTGGTGCAGACCGGCGGGGTGTGTGGGTTGGCGTATGGGCGACCCTACCTGGCGAACCAGGGTTCTTGCTCACCACGGCGGGTCGCCCTTTTCGCGGGCTGCGGCGATTTCCAACAGGATTTACCGCTCAAACGATCTGAGCGGGCGCATTGTAAAATCCCGTGAAGCCAGCCTTCAACTCGACCGTTTACAAACCCTGCTCGAGCTCGGCCAGGTGAGTGCTGGAGACGCCATAAAACAATAGGAGACGCTGCTCACCACCCTACCATTGATTTGGGAATTAGCCGGATCTGGGTGGAAATTGCCGAATGTGATTATAATTAAGCGTGGAGAAAACTTTCGAGACAGAGAAGGGTATCACACTGATCCCTGGTGGTATTAAAATTACGGCCTTATTTTTCAAGGCAACAATCTAACCGCTTGATTCCCATTTATGATGATTAACTCAAGAAAATCAAGATCCAGCACAAGGTCAAATCACCGCCGCACCATCGGTTATATGACCAATGGGATCTATGGGCAGGGAGGCAAGGGCGGGTTTCATTTTTCTTTATGGAAAGGCATCCAGGAAACCGCAAAAGCTCACGATGTCAACGTGGTCAGCTTCATCGGCGGTTCTTTTCGTATTTCTCCATCGTATCAATATGAATACCAACGCAATAATGTCTTTGACCTGATCTCCAGTGAATCTATCGATGGCCTCATTATTAGCAGCACCACACTCAACTCTGCTATCAGCTTGACAGAACTCAGCCGGTATTATTCTCACTTCAGCCCTCACCCCATCGTTAGCATCGGCATTCAGCTCGAAAATTTCCCCAGCCTGTTCGTAGACAACCGCACCGGCGCCAGGGAAATTGTCAACCATTTGATTGAAACCCACGGATATCGCCGGATCGCTTACATCCGCGGTCCGGAAGAAAATGAAGATGCGGCAGTCCGGTATCAGGCCTACCTGGATTCGCTGCGAGAACATGGCATCCCAATCGATCCAGACCTGATCCTTCGGGGCGATTTTATCCGTTCAAGCGGGGAAAGCGCCGCATACCGCTTGCTGGATGAAAACAAAACCGGTTTTGATGCGGTGGTCGCGGCCAATGACAACATGGCCCTGGGTGTTATCTCAGCCCTGCGATCCAGGGGAGTGGTCGTTCCGGATCAGGTGGCAGTGGTCGGTTTTGACGACATTCCCGATGCAATCATGTCGTTCCCATCCTTGACCACTGTGCGCCAACCCATTTATGAGTTAGGAGAAAAGGCGGTAGAACTCCTGCTCGTCAGCCTGGATGGTGGCGAAATGCCGCCCTATGAAACCTTGCCGACCCGTGTCGCCATTCGCAATTCTTGCGGCTGCTCTATGCAAGCAGCACCTACGAGAACATCAAAAACCGTCATTGCGCAAGAAACTCAAAAGGACTCAGGTCCCAAACGTAAAACGACCCTTAAAAAGATGGTTGACGCGTTGGGCTGCACGATCGGCCAGCGCGTGCAGGCCGCGCTACAGGCCGGGCAACTGTTGGATGCGATCTCAAAAGCAGTTGAACCCGGCAGTCAGTTCGATAGAAGTCTTAATAACCTGGCGCTTACGATGAATGCTGTCATGGAAAAAGGCCCTTTACTGCCCTGGCATCGTGCCATCTTCATCGTTTCGCAAAGCCGGTGGCCAGCCATAGATTGTATTAAATGGCAAGCTATTTGGCAATTAACCAGCGAGATCGCCTGGTTTTCCCAATCCTTTGAGAGGCTTCAAGAGCACTACCAGGATGAAGAGCAGTCCGAACTGGTCCGCGGCATCAGCCAGGCCCTGGTGACGACCTTCAATTTACCCGAGCTGATGGAAACCATCTGGCGGCTGCTCCCACGGTTGGGCATCGAGGGTTGTTGGATATCCTTATACGATCAGCCCGGAACGTCATCTCAGATGGCCAGGCTAAAGCTCGCATATGACCGGACCGGGAAAATCGATTTACCCGAGGAAGGCCGGCTTTATCCGGCGCGCTGGTTATTACCGAAAGATATGATGAACTTTGACCGGTCTTTCGAGGTGTATGTTAATTCTCTTTATTACGGAGATACAATTTTCGGTTTTGTGATCTTTTTGATGGATGAAATCGACCAAAAAATATTGGATATGATCGCCTCTCAGATCAGTACAGCTTTACAGGGGACAAAAGTCGTCGATGATCTGCAGCGCATGGAAGCCGAATTCCACCGCCAGGCAAACACCGATCCACTCACCGGCATCTATAACCGTCGCATGTTGTATACCCTGGGAGAACCCGCATTCGAGCTGGCGCGACGGCATACCCTGCCATTATCAGTAGCGATGATCGACATCGACAATTTCAAACGCGTCAACGACCAATTCGGTCACGCGGTGGGCGACCAGGTGCTCTGCTCATTGAGCAGGTTCATACAAACCCATATCCGGGGAGCGGATATATTCGGCCGCTTTGGAGGGGAAGAATTCGTGATCGTCCTACCAGAAACTTCGTCAGAAGGCGCAGTTTTCTTCGTCGATCGCCTGCGCAAATCCATCCAAGAACATTCGTTCGGCATTGATGAGTTACCGATCGGGCTGACTATCAGTGTTGGCCTCTCGACCTTGATCCATAATCAAGATCAGATCATCGATAACCTGATCGACAAAGCGGATAAGGCGCTTTACCAGGCCAAACAAGCTGGAAAGAACCAGGTGGCGATCTTCGGAGAAACCCACCACACATCAATAGGTCACGCTACTTAAACAGGGTTATTCCTGGACCTCGGCGGCGTAAATAGGGCCTTTGGGAATTGCGGTGGTGAATCCCCGCATTTTGAGGCCCATTCCACGGGAAACCCTGGAAAACCAAATTCCCTTGCTGAAATCGCGGGATCGACTATACTCATTTAAAGGACTGATCCACTCCCTCACTGGTTTGGCTTTTTAAGGCGCCAATGGATAAAGACCGTTTTATCGAACGCATTCTTGAAACCGAGAACCTGACAGACGAACTTGAAGATTCCGACGCGAACTGGCTGCTGGATTGGGGCGTCGCCTGGTTGGACGACGTCCTTGAAGGGATCACCGACACCGAAGCAGCCGGGGATCAGGTTAACGCTCTAATGGCGGTGATGCGCAAGATCAACGTTATCGCCGGCAGTGACACCGCAAAAAGCCCCCAGCGCTGGGTGGAAGATTTAACCGCCCTGAACGATTTATGCAATAAGGCCTTTGGGTGGGCTGACGGGGAAGCCCATGCTGTATGGGCTGGCGACCTGCAAGGCTCCGCGGCGCGCCTGCCTCAACTATCACCGCGCGAAACGCTGGAATTCCTGGCATCCAGTGCTGGCGGGCGCAAAAAGACCCAATAAAAAACAATTCCTAACCCCACCCTTGAAAAATAATGGGGAAATAACCATGCATGACCCTACCGTATCGTCAAGAAAAATCCTGATCCTTGCCACCATCGCGCTCATTACACTCCTGGTGGTAGGGTGTTCATCGGGGACAGCCGTTACACCTCCCCTCTCTGTCTCCCCATCCGCGTCCATCGGCGAGCTGCCGGGCTGGCTGGCGATTTATTTCACCAATCCGAACCCGCCCGACAATCTGGGACACGGCTTAGACCAGAACGTCCAGCCGGTCATCGACAGTGCCACAAAAACGATCGACGTGACTTCATTTGACCTGAACCTGCCCAGCCTGGTGAATGCCCTGGTGAACGCCAGCAATCGCGGCGTGAAAGTGCGCGTGGTCTACGATGGAACCAACGGCAGCCAGGACCTTGAAAATGCGGCCAGTAACAACCAACCCTTCAACGCCATCAAAGTCCTGACCGCGGGTAAGGTTTCACTGGTGGATGGCGGTCGATCCAATGGATTGATGCACGACAAGATGATCATCATCGACAGCCAGACCCTCTTTATGGGCTCGTGGAACCTGTCTTATAACGATACTTACCGCAATAACAACAACCTGCTAAAAATCACCGATGCGAAGTTAATCGCCAATTACCAGGCCAAGTTTAATGAGCTGTTCGTAGACAAACATTTCGGCACGCACGCAGTAGTTAAGGCACTCAATCCATCCTTGACCATCGACGGTATGGCCGTAGAAAATTATTTTTCCCCACCCGATCGGGTCATGGATAAATTGGTCCAGTACGTTCAGGGCGCAAAAAAATCCATCCACTTCATCATTTTTACCTATACCGACGCCGATCTGGCGGCTGCTATGATTGCCAGCTCAAAGGCTGGAGTGGAGGTGCAGGGCGTGATCGAAAATAGAGGCGCCAGCCAGGGGGCGTTGGGTTCTCTTTTCTGCGCCAAACTGCCCGTGAAAACAGATGGTAACAAATACACCATGCACCATAAAGTCATTATCATCGACGGTCAAACTGTCATCACCGGTTCGTTCAATTTCACCAAGTCGGCCGACACAGCCAACGATGACAACCTCCTCGTGCTGCATAGTCCAGGGGTGGCCTCCTTCTACGAACAGGAATATCAGCGCGTTAGCGGGATCGGCCATGTGCCAGCGACGGCTGACATTGCGTGTAAATAGGTTAGTGGGCTGAATGCAAAGGCTCAATTTTATAATCACGTGTTGCATTCACGACAATCGACAATTATAAGTGCTGTGCACAAACTTTGAGGAAAATCGGTATTCGTCTCAGAGGACCCCTTAGGAGGCTGATACGTTGGTACCCAATCAAGAAAAAAAACGCGAGGATCCCCGGGTACGGCGCACACGCAAGCTGCTCAACCAGGCTTTTTTTGAGCTAATGAACGAAAAAGGTTTTCAATCACTTACTGTACAGGACATCGCCGACCGGGCAGAGGTAAACCGCGCCAGCGGACGAAATGGCAGCTCAGCTCGTTAAAGTCCTGGTGGCCCCTTTGGTTTCATCGGATCAGACCTTGTACAGCTTGCCCGCTCCGGTCACCCCAGATGTAATCGTACCCGGGTCATAAAAAAAACTCCGCGCGTTTGTTTCTGCACGGAGTTTTTTTACCGCCTCAGGTTATGGCACACACATGAGGATCACACCTGAACGGTGGCTCAATCTGAGATATGCAAGATGATCCGCCCACGACCATGACCCGTCTGGCTATATTCATGCGCCTGCCGGGCTTCAGATAATGGAAATACCTTGCCGACCACCGGCTTGAGTTTACCGGCTTCAATCAACTCGACAATCCGCATCAGGTTTTCCAAAGGCGCACGACCGGCACTCACCGCTTGAATCCCCTGGTCTTTTCCCAGATCGGGGGATACCCTACCGGCCACTGTTACCAGCTTTCCTCCCTGGTGGAGCACCTTGAGTGAACGTTCAAGTAGGTCACCACCCACGGTATCGATCACGACATCTACATCCTTAACCACCGTCTCAAAAGGGGTCTGCTGGTAATCGATCACCTCATCCCCACCATAATCTTGGATTCGAATTGAACGCATTGTGGGATTTACCATTGAATTTCTCCTTTATAGTGTCAGACACATATTGTGATTGATGGGATCTACTCAGACATGAAGGGAAAGTTGCCGAATTTCAGGAGTTTGCGGGTGCTTCGCACCCGCAAACTCCTGAAATTCGGGTCTCTTCCAGATGAGCTGAGCAGTTTCCAGAATAATCCCA
>DAIQPZ010000052.1:0-16260 GCA_036787065.1 Anaerolineaceae bacterium | reverse complement strand
GGTTTATATACTATATTTATATATAAATATTTAAGAAACTTGACATTGTTGAACATCCATGCTATAATGATAGAATCTAATTTTACTATACTCATGTTGTCCCTGTGAATAACCCACGTTACCCGTTACGCATTAATGTCGGCTTTATTGTCAGTCAGCCGATCAGCTATAGTCGAGATTTTCATTTCGAATATGCCAATATCCATCTCCAACCCGATTTGGATCTTGAAGCATTTAAAGGTGCTGTCAAGGTTTCGCGTACTCCGCAAGGACTTATCGCACAGGGCTATTTCCAGGCTGTGGCGCCGGCCCAATGTGTGCGCTGCCTGGTCAATTTCCAGCAACCGCTTCGGACTGAATTTAGCGAACTCTTTGCATTCAGCTCGCGTACGATGTCTGATTCGGAACTGATTCTACCCGAAGATGGCAACATGGACCTCGACTCACTGGTACGTGAATATATACTGATAGAAACTCCAATCAGCCCATTATGCAGGCCTGATTGCCAGGGTTTATGCACCATTTGTGGTGAGAATTTGAATAATAATTCCTGCGAACACCAGACCATGGGGTCCGCGCATATCATTATTCCTGATAAAGATTAGAGGGATTGTGCTCCATTTCTTTCTAATCAGAAATGGGCTGCTCTTGAACTGGACTTGTGAGGGTTTGGGCTGGAATGTGATCCGCCGGTATTGGTCATTTAAGGAGGGTGAATCATGACATATCCGGGTAGGCGCAGGCAGAAGCTGGAGATCTTGAGTATGCTGCTTGAGAAGGCAGATGTTCAGGGCTATCTTACGACAGAAGACCTGATGGAATTTTATCCAAACGGGGACGAAGATGCAGAACACTTAAGCGCGATTGTCATTGCACTGCGCCACCGGGGGGTAGATATTCTGGACCGGGAATCCGATTATCATACAGATGAAGTGGAAGACGATACGCTGCCACCGGCCGATATGGAGCCGCTGATCGATATGGAGCGGATTGGGCCGGATGATACGGTTGGCCTCTATCTTAAAGAGATGTCGCGAGTCCCGCTACTCTCGGTTGAACAAGAACTCAACCTGGCTCAGCGGATCGAGCAGGGCCGGCAGTCCAAGAATGAATTGGATCGTCTGAATGGAAAAAGTTCGGCTGTCCAGCGCCAGCCGTTAGAGACCTTTATAACAGATGGCGTTCTGGCGCGCGAACACCTGATCAAGGCCAATACCCGTCTGGTGGTTTCGATTGCCAAACGCTACATTGGCCGCGGTGTGCCTTTCCTTGATCTAATCCAGGAAGGTAACATTGGCTTAATGAAGGCGGTTGAGAAATATGATTACCACCGCGGGTTCCGTTTTTCCACTTATGCTACCTGGTGGATCCGCCAAACCATCACCCGTTCGATTGCCGATCAAGGCCGTACCATCCGCGTGCCCGTCCATATGATCGACCGCATTCGCCA
The DNA here is from genome assembly GCA_036787065.1 of Anaerolineaceae bacterium. GTDB lineage: Bacteria > Chloroflexota > Anaerolineae > Anaerolineales > Anaerolineaceae > JAJYIW01. Next base: position 14,810 of record DAIQPZ010000052.1, on the reverse strand, counting down.
ATTGTATAAGATGACCCATGAGATGGAACAAAAGCTTGGACGCATGCCGCGCATGGATGAGCTGGCCGGCGAGATGGGCTTAAGCCTGCGCAAGGTCCAGTGGATGATGTGCGTATCCTGGCTGCCGCTATCACTGGAAAGCCCGGTCGGCGATGAAGAAGATTCGGAACTGGGCATGTTTGTGGAAGACAATATTACGCCTTCCCCGATCCAGGTGGCTTACCGAGATATGTTGCGGGATAAAATTGAAGACGTATTATCGACTCTTTCGCCGCGGGAAGCCCGGATTTTACGGCTGCGTTTTGGCCTGGATAACGGGCATGCCTACACCCTGGAAGAAGTAGGACAGAAATTTGGCCTGACGCGCGAGCGCATTCGCCAGATCGAAGGCAAGGCGCTGCGCCGTCTGCGCCACCCGCGCCGCGCTCGCCAATTGAGGGATTATCTGTAAAGTAGCTATTCTTTGCACTGTAACTGCTCAGACTCATGTGAAAAATTCCGAATTTGAGGTGTTTGCGGGTGCGAAGCACCCGCAAACACCTCAAATTCGGAATTTTTCATCCTCACCCTGAGTAGTTTCCTTGTGCTTTAAATATTTTATTGTATAATCAATTTAATATGCGGTCTATTTCGATGTGGATGCAGGGTGGTTTAGCGGAGCGGCTCATGCCAGTTGAGCCGGCTTAGGCTCGCCTTGCTCGCACGCGGTAGACGCTGGCACACCCTGGCCAGCGTTTTTTATTCTTATCAAAAGGTATATGAGGTACTTTATGTCCGATCCCATCCTGGTTGCGATTGCCTGGCCTTATGCCAATGCCGAGATTCACGTGGGTAACCTGACCGGTTCACATCTTCCCGGAGATATTTTTGCCCGCTATCATCGCCTTAAGGGTAACCGGGTCTTGATGGTATCAGGCACCGATTCCCACGGCACGCCGGTGACGATCAAAGCGGACGCACTGGGCAAGCCGGTCGAGATGATTTACAAAGCCTACCACGACGGTTTTTTGGACCTTTTCCAGCAGCTTGGGATTCAATACGACCTGTTCACCACCACGCACACAGAAAACCACTTCAAAGTTTCGCAGTCCATCTTCCTGGCTTTACATAAGAACGGCTATCTCTACACCGAGACTCGCCCGCAGTGGTACTCGCCGTCGGCGAATAAATTTCTGCCCGACCGCTATGTTGAAGGGATTTGCTATATCTGCGGTTTCGAAGGCGCGCGCTCGGACCAGTGTGACAACTGCGGCAACGTGCTCGAGCCAGAAAAACTGCTCAATCCCCGATCCAAGATGGGCGGGGCTCTTGAACTGCGTGACACCGAGCATTTTTTCCTCGACCTCTCCAAGATGGGACCTGATGTCGAAAAATTTCTAAAAACTCGCCAGTCCTACTGGCGTGACACGGTCATTGGCGAATCGTTGCGAAAGATCCAATCTGAGGGATTGAAAGCTCGCCCAATCACCCGTGACCTGGATTGGGGAATTCCCGTTCCGGTCGAGGGTTGGGAAGGGAAGCGCCTCTACGTTTGGTTTGAAGCGGTAATTGGTTACCTGTCCGCCGCTATCGAGTGGAGCAAACTTGTCGGCAAACCCGATGCCTGGAAGGATTGGTGGACTGACAGGTCTTCCCGCACGTCCTATTTCATCGGGAAGGACAACATTTTCTTCCACGCGGCCATGTGGCCGGCCGAATTGATGGGCGCGGGTGAACAATTTTTGGAAATCTATGCGGGTGAAAGCGGCCAGCCGCTCAACCTGCCTTACGACGTGCCGGCCAACCAGTTCATGAACCTGGAAGGCCAAAAGATCTCCGGTAGCCGCAACTGGGCCGTCTGGGGCCGTGATTTCCTCAGCCGCTACGACCCGGATCCACTGCGCTATTATCTGACGGTGAATATGCCCGAGGGGCGCGATTCGGACTGGGATTGGAACGAGTTCTACCATCATAATAATGACGAGCTGGTGGCAACCTGGGGCAACCTGGCCAACCGCGTACTGGCATTTACATATAAAAATTGGGAAGGCTGCGTGCCACAGCCCGGCGAGCTGCGTCCGGATGACCAGGCATTGTTGGCGACGGTAGCCGCCGGTTTTACCACGGTTGGCGAGCAGTTGGAAGCCGTGCACCTGCGTGCAGCGGTGGCTGAAGCCATGCGCCTGGCGTCGGAGGTCAACAAGTACCTGGATATGCACGCGCCCTGGTTTGAAATTAAAAGAGATAAGGAGCAGGCAGCCAAGTCCGTCTATACCGCCCTCCGCGCGATCGATTCGCTGAAGATCCTGTTTGCCCCCTTCCTACCGCATACCAGCCAGCGTTTGCATGGCTACCTGGGTTTCACCACCTCGTTATTTGGTAAACAGATCACGCAGATCGTCAGCGATTCGTTGGGAGAGCACACCACCCTGCGTTATGACCCGGATGGGGCCAGCGGGCGCTGGGTACCCAGCCAACTGCCGGGCGGGCAGGTCCTCCAGGCGCCGCAGCCGCTTTTCCGCAAGTTGGAAGAAAAGATCGTCGAAGAGGAGCGCGCGCGCTTAGGCAAGCCCGCCGAAGCGTAAATTTTATGTCTCCATTTCCGGCGTGAAGGAGAAGACGCATGCGTTGACCAGCTCGTGGGTGCGGAAATGCCGGCGATCGTTATGCAGCGTGCCTTCGAAACGATACCCGGCTCGCCTGGCCACAGCGGAACTTTTGACGTTCTGCTCGTTGCAAAAGATGGCCACCCGGTTTGCCCTTAACACTTGCATGGCAAATCGGGTCAGACCCATGACGGCCTCCGTCATCAGGCCCTTTCCAGAATAAGGTGTGCGGATCCAGTAGCCCATCTCAAAGCTGGGCGTATCCCAGTTGGCCGCGGATAAACCTACCCGTCCGACCAATTTTTCACTCCCAAGCATGAATACAAGAAATTCAAAGGCCTCGTGTGACAGGAAGTTGTTCTGTGCATCTCGCATGCGCGTTTCGCAGCCAATCAACGACTCTTCATCGCTTATATCAAACCAAAGATGCAGTTCAGCCCGTGATTCTTGAACGGCTGCGTAAAACTCCACCCCATCGCCTGGCTGAGGACAGCGCAGCAGCAGCCTCTGAGTAGAAAAAGACAGGGGAATAACCATTTTGGACGGATCGGTAAATGGGTTCATCTTGATTCCACCTCAAGCTTTGCGGTTCCAACCGCTGTCCACTGGGGCCGATCCGCCAGCTTCAACGTAAGCCGCTTCACTGTTAAGACGGTGTGGCCCGGCGTTTTCTTCACGATCCTGGCGATAGGGAATGTTATGGCACAGCCTCACCGATTCTTCCAGGGTAAGCCCCAGCTCGACTGCTTCGCGCGTGCGCGAGTCCAGTTCGGCCAGGTAAACCCGGTCGCTTGCCCGGCGCGCGGCGATCTCATCGGCCTGGCAGGTAACAAACCCGTGCCCGGGGATTAGGGTGCGCACTCGGAGACTATCCAGCATCTCCATGGTTTGCCGGTAGGCGCTTAAGCTGGACTGGATCAGGGGGATCTCCAGGTCGCTGAGCATATCCGCGGCCCACAGCGTCTGGCCGTTGGGCTGGTAAGCGATCAATTGGTCGGGCGCGTGCCCAGGAGCAGCAACTAACTGGATCAGCTCGCTCCCCACCTGGAGGGTCATGCGGCGGTCAAAAGTGATATCCGGATGCGGGATGCGAAAGGCCCGGCGGCGGCTCGCTCCGCCATCTTTTTCTAGCCCGGCGATTTCGCGGTGCAGCTCGCATTCTGCTTCCGCCGCGGTGATGGCGAAGCACTGGTGGGCGATCAAAGTTGCTTCGGGGAAATGCTCGGGACCCAGGATGTGGTCCCAGTGGCTGTGGGTCAACAAGACGGCCTGGATGTGGATGGCGCGGGCTTTCACGAAGGCGGCGATGGCCTCGATTTCATCCGGATAAATACCGGGATCGATCAGGATGGCATCATCCCCCGAGGTGAACAGCCCGCTGTGGGTATGGTAAAGCCGGCTTTGGCTTACCCACCAACCTGGGGTAATTTCGGACATGGTAGCTGGATTATCCATCTCAACAGCCTATGGTCTTCTAATATTTACGGTTGATCCCATCCCGAGGGCATAGAAAGATGCCTCCCTGGTTATCGGGCCACCAGGGCGATGATCATGCTGAGGATCATCACCACGGCCACGATACCTAAAAAGACCTGCTGCATACGGCGCGCCCGCACCTCAGGGGACAACGCCGTTTTTTTAACTTTCACCGGCGTATTTTTGGACGATTTCTTCTGCATATTTTCCTCTTTATTCGAGCTGGGTTTTCAGGGTTTGCGCGATCTCGGGGGTGATGCCTTTTATTGCGATCAGTTCTTCAATCGGGGCCTGGATGATGTCTTCGATCGAGCTAAAATGGGTCAACAGCGCCCGGCGGCGGGAGGGTCCGATACCGCGGATCTTATCCAGGCGCGATACCAGCCCTTGGCGCGAGCGCCGGCCTCGATGGGCAGTGATGGCAAAACGGTGAGCTTCATCGCGGATACGCTGGATCAGGTACAGCCCTTGCGAATGGCGCGGCAGGAGCAGCGAATCCGATTTGTGGGGTGTGAACAATTCCTCCTGGTGTTTGGCCAGGCCTACCACCGGTACTTTATTAAACAGGCCAAACCGTTCCAGCACGGCCACGGCGCGGCTGAGCTGGCCTTTGCCCCCATCCACTATCAGCAGATCAGGCAGGGAGGAAAAAGACGGGTCGGGCTTATGGCCTGGGCTTTGCGCCTCTTGATAGGTCTGCCACCGGCGAAAACGGCGGGTGAGCACTTCTTCCATGCTGGCGAAATCATCAGGCCCGCTTACAGTCGCGATATTGAAATGGCGGTATTTCTTTTTATTGGGAACCCCTTGCTCGAAGACCACCATACTGGCCACCGAGGCGGTGCCCTGGGTGTTGGAGATATCGTAACACTCGATCCGGTTGGGCGGGGTGGGCAGGTTGAGCGCCTGCTGCAACTCGGCCAGGGCTTCGGTCTGGCGGTTGGTGTCGGCCTGCCACTGCTTGCGCAGCGCGTTCAGGGTCTCGGTGGCGTTTTCGGCCGCCATCTGCACCAATTCCTGCGAAACGCCGGAATGGGGTACCAAAATCTCGACCTTTTCACCGCTGCGACGGGAACGCAGCCACTGCTCAATGATTTGAGTCTCTTCGATGTCGTTAGGCAGGAGCACCTGGGCCGGGATGGTGGCGGCTTCGGAATAGAACTGCTTTATAAATCCCCCCAGCACTTCACTTTCATTGGCGTCTTCAGTGCCTTCAAGTACGAAATATTCCCGGCCGATCAGCTTACCGCTTCGGATGAAAAAGATCTGCACGCACGCCTCGCCATCTGAGCGCGCCACGGCGATGACGTCTGAATCGACCCGCTCGGACGAAATGACCTTCTGCTTTTCCACCACCTGGTCGATGGCGTGGATCTGGTCGCGTATGGCGGCCGCGCGTTCAAAGTTGAGCCCTTCAGCGGCTTGCTCCATCTCAACCTTCATCCGGCTGACGACCGGGTCGGTGCGCCCCTGCAGGAACAGGCATAGGTCATTGATCATCTGGCGGTAGACCACTTGTTGGATGGCGCCAATACAAGGTCCACCGCACAGCTTGATGTCGTAATATAGGCAGGCACGCGGGTCGTTCCCTGTGATCTCCCGGTCGCAGGTCAGGTAGGGGAAAATACGCCGGATCACGTCCAGGGTCTGGTGGACAGCCCATACGCTGGTATAGGGGCCAAAGTAGCGCGAACCATCATCCACCATCTGGCGGGTGACGGTTACTTTGGGAAAAGGCTCTTTCCAATGGACCTTGATGTACGGATAACGCTTGTCATCTTTGAGGCGGATGTTGTAATGCGGCCGGTGTTTTTTGATCAGGTTCATCTCGAGGATGAGCGCCTCGAGCTCTGAGCCGACCAGGATCCATTCGATTGTCGTGATGTGCCGCACCAACTGGCGTGTCTTGGGGTCAAGCCCGCGGCTGTCCTTGAAATAAGAACGCACCCGGCTGTGCAGGTTGACCGCCTTGCCGACGTAGATGATCTCACCGGTAGCGTTTTTCATGATGTAACAGCCCGGTTTGATCGGCAGCGTGTCTAAAATGCCTTTGATATGTTCAGATGCATCCATAACTTATGGCTAATTATACTCCCGGCTGGCGGGCTTCAAAATGCGTGGATAAATGAGAGCGGCGGTTGGGGTATAATATCCCTACGCCGGTTGGCTGTGCCGCGCTCGAGCGACGATTATTGCAGGGAGCAACGATGCAAGAAGACAGTTTAGAAGTGTTGATTGGCCCAATATTACGCGATGCGGGGCTCAAGCTGGCCCTGGCAGAGTCCTGCACGGGTGGGTTGATCGGTCACCGGGTGACGAATGTGGCGGGGTCGTCAGACTATTACCTGGGCAGCGTGACCGCTTACGCTTACGAAGCCAAAGAGCACCTGCTGGGCGTATCCCACGATACGCTGACCCGTTACGGCGCGGTCAGTCCGGAAACAGCTTTAGAGATGGCAAAAGGCATCCGCCGGGTATTGGATGCGGATATCGGCGTATCGGTGACCGGCATCGCAGGTCCGGGCGGGGGTATGCCGGATAAACCGGTTGGCCTGGTGTGGATTGGTTTCAGCGCGCCGCGCGGTGATTGGACGTTTAAATTCCTGTGGAAAGGCAACCGGGTTGAGAACAAAATCGACTCGGCCCAGGCAGCCCTGCAGTTGATCTACGATTACCTGATGGGAAAAGTAATCTGACTGCCCGCTTTGGACGAGTCAGCAGCTAACCGTCCGTTTAGGCTTGTCTGAAGCGAACTTACGCACAACGGATGGTCTTCTAAGAGATTGTGTATGATTATTCTGCCCGGTGAAATGAACACCGGGCAGTAACTATTTAACCGCAATCACCTGACCCCCGGTCATCCTGAGCAGGTCCTGTGGAGTCAGGCGGAAGACGGCGTTGGGGTTGCCGGCGGCGGCCCAAATCTGATCAAATTTCAACAGATCTTCATCGATAAACGTGCGCATGGGACTGCGGTGGCCGAGTGGGGGGATGCCGCCGATGGAAAACCCGCTGGCTTCCTGAGCGAAATCGGCGTCGGCCTTCTCGATCGCCTCGCCGGTCAACTCACCCAGGTGGCTTTCGTTAACCCGGTTCGGCCCGCTGGTTATCACCAGGATAGGTTGGTGGGTGAGGCTGGTTTTAAAGATCAACGATTTGGCAATCTGGGAGACCGTGCAGCCGATCGCTTCTGCGGCTTCTTTGGCGCTGCGCGTAGTCTGGGTGTGCTCGATGACCTGGTTGGGGTAACCAGCCGCGGATAATACGGCCTGCACCCTCTGGGCACTGGGACTCAACGTTTCATCCATGTTTCCTCTTTCATTCTGGTTTAATGGTCCTACTCAGCCTTGGGGTGATGGTTGCCGAATTTTAGGTGTTTTGCGCTTACCAAGTAAGCGCCTACAACTCAAATTCGGGTCTTTTTTCCAGGCGCCTGAGTTGTAACGATTAGGCTTGTTCTGGGTTATTACGAATGTAATCCAGACATATTGCGACGATTTCATCCAGCGACTGGCTGGTATCCACCACAAGGTGGGGCAGGTCGATTGGTTCGGCCTGGGCTTTCACTTTGAGATACATAGCCACATCGCGGTTTTGGGCCAAGTGGCTGCCCTGGGATTTATCCTGTTCCAGGCGCTGGTGGGCGACTTCATCCGGGCAGACCGCTTCAATCAGCTTCAAGGGCAGACAGTTTTCGTGGGCAAAGCTGGCCAGGTGATCTACCTGGTAACGTCGCGAAAAAGGGCGCCCATCCAGGATCACCGGGCGGCCTTTGGCCAGCAGATAAAGCGCCGTCTGCAGCATGATATCGAAACAGAAGTCGTCCTGGGCGAGGGAATATTCGATATCTTCGGGGCTGAACAGGGCCGCCCGGATCGGGTCTTTATCCAGGATGGCAGCCGGTAAAACTCTGGCGAGCTGCCTGGCAAGCGTGCTTTTACCGCAGGCCGGCAGCCCGGCGAGAGCAATCAACCATGGATTCATCTATCCTCTTTTCCAAGAACCCTCATTACGCTCTCCTGGTTCATCCCTCAGGCGCGCCCCTTTGGTGGAGGGTAAAGTCTGGGGCTGGTTGAATTTCAACAACCTATTTTCCCATAAATCCATTTTAACCGATCCGCGCTCCATGGATACCCCAGTTACCAGGCTTCTCAGGTTTATATCAGGATGATTGCATATTTCCAAATTGTCCCCCTGAGTGAGCGTTTTGGCGACCGAAGAGTCTCGTTTTGAGCCTTCAATAAGCATCTCGATGGGTAGTCGGAGATTCTTCGTCCCATTAGGAATGCGTGGCTGGTCGTTCTCCAGGTTCTATATAGGTTCCAGGGGATGGCTTTTATACCAGTTGAGCGTGGTGCGGATGACTTCCCCCAGCGGTGTGGCGATCTCCCCAAAGGTGCGGCTGAAGCCGGAATTGTCGAGGATAAAGGGTTCTTCTCCGGGCTCTTTTTACGTTTTATGCCAGTGGACTTTCGCCACCGATCAGGTGCCGGGCCAGTTTTTTTAGCTCGTCGCTCTCATTATCAGGTGTGTCTTTTGAGCGTAAGTATAGGTCGAGAAGATCCAGCGGGGTCAGGCTCGCCAGGGTCTGGTCTTTAGCCAGGCGCGCCCGGTTTTCAATCACCGGCCGTTTGACAAGGTGAAACTCAAAAGCCGGTTCCAGGTAGGTGCGCAGGCTGGTTTCGTCGATCATCGGTTCCCATTCGCGCGGATAATCTACCACCAGGCGCACGATGGCCCCCTCAAACTGGTCTGCAGGCGGGAGGGCGCCGCGCAGGGTTTCGTTGATCCCTTCCTGCGTGGTCAGCGACACGCGCCGGTCGATGAAACGCCTGACCCCTTCGAGCTTGCGCCATTCCACGCGGGTATTGCCGCGGCTCACGTGAGCAATGATAAAAAAGCGGTCGTCTTCGATCTCGCCAAAATCGACCCGCTCGATCGAACCGGGGTAGATCACCGGGGGGTGGAATCCTTTGTTCAGGTCCTGCGGTTTGTGAATATGCCCCATAGCGACGTAATCCAGGCGCGGATCGCGCACAAGACCGCCAGGCAGCACCAGGTCGCTGCCCAACATGACCGTGCGCTCGTAGCCGAAGACGGCCCCCTGGATGGAGGCATGGGCGGTCATGATCAACGGCAGGTCGGGGTTGGCCTGCTCGATCCACTCATGAATTAAAAGGGTTAGGTTAGTCTCCATTTCTTCATAAATTGCTTCAGGTTTTGCCCCTGACATGCCGAGGGCGGCCATCAATCCGGAGCGAGAGCCCCAGGGCAGGGCGATCACCTGGAGGGGAAGGCCTTCCAACTCATCCGGCGTCATCCAACAGGGTTTCGCCAGGACGTGGATGTGCGGCACTTCGAGGGTTTCGAATTCCTGTATGGCATTCGCCCTGCCGCTGGCTGGAGAGATGTCGTGGTTGCCAATTAAGAGCAGGGTGGGGATGCCCGCCCGCGAGAGGCGGATGATGCGGCGGCCCCATTCGCGCTGAAAGGTCGGCGCGGGGGTGCGGTCTTTGTAGGCGTCACCGGCGAAGATCACCAGGTCCACTTTTTCGGCGATGGCCGTGTCGATGATCGTGTCTAACGATTTTAGAAAATCCAGGACGCGCAGCGGAAGGCCGCTATCCGGGTCGTGCCGGCCATAATTGGCCATATCGATGTGGGCGTCGGCGAAATGTAAAATTTTAAGCATCTCAACTGCTTGCTCCCAGTGCTTTTAAGCCGTCCAGGGCTGGCTGGAAACCCGGATGCCATTTCAGGGCGGTGCGAAAATCGTCGATGGCGCCGGCGGTGTCACCCAGGTCGGCTTTAGCCCGCGCGCGCCATACCCAGCTTTCCTCGAGGGCCGGCTCGGTGGTGGATGCCAGGGTCTTGGTCGCCAGATCGATCACATCCTGCAGGCGGCCGGTGTTGAAATAAGCAAAATAGGGACCGGTCTGATACCATTCCATGCGGTACGGGCGTTTGTTCTCCGGGATGGACGGGTAGATTTTGTAGGCTTCATCGTAGGCCGCGGCGGCCCCGCTGTAGTTTTGCAAATCGACCAGGCTGGTGCCCAGGTTATACCAGGCAAAATATTGGTCGCGCCCCATGAGGGATTGCGTCTCTGCCTGGGCTTTCTGGGCCATGTACAGATAGTTGGCGTGCTCGTCGGCCTGGGGTCCCAGGATAGACAACACGTCGTTCTGACGTTCTGGTGGGAAAACCACAATATAGATGAAATCAAAGGCGCGCCAATTGCTCTGCATGTCGGCGTAGGGAATACCCAGGTCGGGTTGGATGTAGGAGTCCTGCACGGTGAAGCGCGAGGTGGCATCGTCGTAGCCATTGACCACTTCATAATGGCCCATCCAGCCATCGAAATTGGGCCCTTCGAAGCCTTTTTCCACGATAACCGGGAACCCGGCGGCGATTAATGTCTTGAGCAGGTTGAGGTCGCCCCCCAGTCTCACCACGGCTTTAAACGTGGTCTTGTCAGCCACGTAACTGGCCATCTCGTAAGGCATGACATTTTTATCGCGAGAGTTGGGTTTTAAATAGGCGGCCGTGTCGGTCTGGTCGCCCTGCCATTTCCAGAAAGACAGCTCCATGGACAGATTGGTCGGCCCGCAGTTGTTCCATTTCTGGTATTCGTGTTTAATGCCCTTAAGCAAAGCCTGGGCCGGGATTGGGGTAGGTACAGCCGTAGGCGGGGGCGTTTCCGTTGGCAGCGCGGTGATCGTTGGGGTAGAATTGCCCGGATCGACCGGTTGGGTGGGCGTAGGACTGGTTGGGTTGGCGGTGGGTGTCCAGGCAGCGATGGTCTGCCTGACGATCTCGGAGACCTGGTTCTGGGGCACAAAGACAGCCTTTTGCGGGGGAGCGACGATATCCTGGATGCGTGATTTCAACTCATCCAACCGATAGGCCAGGCGGTCGTGCACCGGGGGAAGGTTGTAAATAACCAGTCCGGCCGCTACCAGGGCAGCCAGGCCGATCAGGATCATCAGAATTCGTTTTATCATGAGTAGATTATATCACCAGGGTTTGGCGCTTATTACCGCGGGGTATATACCTCTGTATCCGCGTAGTTGCCGGTGACTTCATAATTCATCAGGATCTCGGAGCGCAGCAGGGGCGTCCAGCGTTCGGTAAAACTATCCCATCCCCTGGGAGAATAGATCAGAATGGCGGCAAATTTCTTGTTCAGGATGTCGCCGGCGAAGACCTGGTCGTCCCAGATCCCGGCATCTTTTAGTTGTTTGAACTCAAACGGCTGCATAGTCACAGTCTGGCCCGCCAGGGGGATCAGTCCCATGTATTCGTCGGCCAGGACCGGACCCTTTGCGTCCTTGACGATTTTTGCCAGTTGAGCGACTTCATCCTGATGCTTAAATTTGTAATTAAAACCGGGTTGAAAGTCTTTGCTGTTCCATTCGGTCATCGAACCGATCTGGGTGGCCAGCAAGGCGACGAGGATGGCGGTGGCCCAGCGGAAGTTCTTTCCCGGCCAGGCGATGAATGAACCGGCCACCAGCCCAAAGGCCGCCGAGAGCTCATACAGGTAATTAATCGACGAACCGTCCTTGCCGATGGTGATCGTCTCGATGATTGCGCCTACCAGGTAGGCACTCACCAGGGCCCAGGTCTTGGGGCGGATTTTACTCCACAGGCCGAGCAGCACCAACAACCCGCTGCCATACATCATTAATGGCAGGCGTCCGAAGAGATCATCGAAGGTATGGCGGACCGTGTCCCAGACGAATTTGCTCTGTGTGGCGGTGATGATATTGAAGAAAAAGCTACCGCGTGTAACCAGCATCAGCAGACCAAAAATAACCACACCCGTTCCTGCCACGATCCCGGCCAGTTGGAAAGCGCGTTTGAATTGTTTCTGGCTCAACAGCCAGACGAAGGCGGCCAGCGGGACTGAAAGCGCGTAAGATTGTTTGGTAAAGGCGGCAGCGACCATGAGGGCCGAGGCCGCGATCAACCCGCCTCGCCCTTTAGGCCAGCGCACAACGACATAGAGCGCCGCCATGCTCAACCCGAGCGCCATTTGATCCACGCGAATGAAGGGCGACCAGCCGATGATCTGCGGCATACACAGCATGGTCAGGCCTCCAATGACCCCGGCGATCCAATTTTTGGTCAAGGTGTGGATGATCAAGGCGATAAAAACCCCGGCGGCCATCACGCTTAGCAGGGTGATCAGCCGGCCGTACCAGAAGGCCGTACCAAAGATCCAAACGAAAGGCGCCTGGATAAGCTGGTAAAGGGGTGGGTAATTGGCAATGGTGTAGGGTGGGGTATTGGTGGCTGACGAGGTGAAATAAATCGGCTGGAAATGCGCCAGGCGGTTGATCTGATCCAGGATCTGGCCTTCACCATAATCCAGCGCGTAGGGAAAGCGCAGGCCGTTCCATTCATACCTTATGGCGATTTGTTGGGCAAAGAAGAATTGGACCGCCAGATAAATGGCAGCCGAGGCGATCAATAGCCAGGGGAACCAGGTCTTAATCAATTTCCACATGGGTGCACTTCCTGAAGAAAAAATTTAATGATTTACGGGTCCAGCCCTTATTTTAACCCCAAAACTAAAATAATAAAAAACGAGTCCGGGATGACACATTTGTGTCACCGCGGACTCGTTTTTTGTCAAAAGCCCCCTTCCCGATTTTCGGGAAGGGGGTTGGGGGTTAGGGTATCTTTACGCTTCTTTAAATTCGCCTTCAACCACTTCGCCTTCCGGGTTTCGCGAGTCATCTGGCCCGGCGCCGTTCCCGCCCGGGGTTGTTGGGCCCTGGCTGTCCGCCTGCTGGCCGATGGAACTCATGGCGCTCTGCAGAGCCTGTGTCAGGCTGCGGATGCGGTCCAAATCGTCTCCCTGGGCTGCCAGGCGCAGGTCTTTGACCTTGCCCTCGATGTCGCTTTGGCTGGCGGGTTGAACTTTGTTTCCCAGGTCTTTCAGCGTCTTTTCCGCCTGGTAAGAAGTGTTTTCAGCGTTGTTGCGGGCTTCTGCCAGTTCTTTGCGGCGGGCATCGGCGGCCTGGTTCTGGCTTGCTTCATTGACCATGCGGTCGATCTCGTTTTTGCTCAGGTTGGTCGATGCGGTAATGACCACTTTCTGTTCTTTGGCCGTGGCTTTGTCCTTGGCAGTGACGTTAATAATGCCGTTGGCGTCGATATCGAAGGTCACTTCGATCTGTGGCATGCCGCGCGGCGCCGATGGGATCCCATCCAGGCGGAAACGGCCCAGGCTCATGTTATCCCCAGCCATGGGGCGCTCGCCCTGCAGCACGTGAACGTCCACGGCGGTCTGGTTATCATCGGCGGTCGAAAAGACCTCGGTCTTGCGCACCGGGATGGTGGTGTTGCGCTCGATCAGGGGTGTCATCACCCCACCCAGGGTTTCTACACCCAACGACAGCGGGGTCACGTCGAGCAGCAAGATATCTTTTACTTCACCAGTCAAGACGCCGGATTGGATGGCAGCACCGACTGCTACGACCTCATCCGGGTTGACGCCTTTGCAAGGCTCCTTGTTGACCAGCGCGCGTACCAGGTCCTGGACCATGGGCATGCGGGAAGAACCACCCACCAGCACCACTTCATCAATCGCCGCTGTGGACAAACCGCCATCACGCAGGGCAGCCTCAAAGGGACCGCGGCAGCGCTGCAGCAGGTCCGCTGTCAACTGCTCGAATTTCGCCCGGTTCATTTTCAAACTGAGATGGCGCGGGCCAGAGGCATCGGCCGTGATATACGGCAGGTTGATTTCCGTTTCCATCATGCTCGATAGTTCAATCTTGGCCTTTTCAGCGGCCTCACGCAAGCGCTGTAGGGCCTGGCGGTCCTTACGCAGGTCGATGCCCTGTTCGTTCTGGAATTGATCGGCCGCCCAATTCACCACACACTCGTCCCAATCATCGCCACCCAGGTGGGTATCACCATTGGTGGCTTTGACTTCGACCACACCTTCCCCAACTTCCAGGAGGCTGACATCGAATGTACCGCCGCCCAGGTCAAAAACCAGGATGGTTTCGTTTTTCTTCTTATCCAGGCCATAAGCAAGGGCAGAAGCGGTTGGCTCATTGATGATGCGCAGGACTTCAAGCCCGGCAATTTTCCCCGCGTCTTTGGTGGCCTGGCGCTGGCTGTCATTAAAGTATGCCGGTACGGTGATAACCGCCTGATTAACCGGCTCGCCAAGGTAAGCCTCGGCATCCGCCTTTAGTTTGGACAGGATCATGGCCGAAATTTCCTGGGGGCTGTATTCGCGGCCATTCAATGGAATGGACACACGCGCATCCCCTGTGGGGCCTTGAACCACGTTGTATGGCACCATCTTTCGCTCGGCGCCCACTTCGTCGTAGCGCCGGCCCATAAAACGCTTGATCGAAAAGATTGTATTTTCGGCATTAATCACTGCCTGACGTTTGGCGGGTATGCCTACCAGACGATCGTTGTTTTTGGTAAATGCAACCACAGAAGGGAGTAATCGCGAACCTTCTGATGTGGAGATCACGACTGGATCGCCACCTTCCATCACAGCCACAACACTGTTGGTTGTGCCTAAATCGATTCCCACTATTTTGCTCATAGGAAACTCCTTCTCTTGTTTTCGGTGATTGTTTAAGCTAAAGCACCTTTAGCAGGTTTCCGCAACCGGTAAACTTGCGGTCTGAAAGCATGATCATCGATCATTTTCATAAAGTATAGAATACCCCGCCTGTGCTAGAAGTTCGTTAACGAAGTGTTGTAAAAATG
>DAIQPZ010000173.1:0-5683 GCA_036787065.1 Anaerolineaceae bacterium | reverse complement strand
CACCCGCAATTACCTCAAATTCGGGGCTTTCTCTCATATGCCTGAGCAGTTACGACCTGTGACTATAAAGATTAAAAGCCCTTCTTTGCAATAGCCTTCAGGGCCGAGGTATTTCTGAGTATACTTGGCGGGTGAAGACTTTTTTTAGCGAAAGCCAGTTTCTTTTATGACCCCTTCCTCCAACAAAAGCATTGGCACTCTGACAGAAACCTCGCTGCATGCCTCATTGAAGACCTGGTATGCCCTACCCGGCGACCAGGCTGAAATCAAAGTGGATGGTTATTTTATCGATCTGGTGCGAGGCAACCAATTGATCGAATTTCAAACTCGCAATTTCAGCGCTTTGCGCACCAAACTGGCCGACCTGTTGGATAAACATCCGGTCCACCTGGTATACCCACTGGTCAAAGAGAAATGGGTGGTGCGTCAGAGTGCCGCGGGTGAATTGATTTCCCGCCGCCGGTCACCCAAGCACGCTGCGCTGATCGAGGTTTTTACTGAGTTGATTCGCATTCCCCACCTATTGGGGCATCCCGATTTTACTTTTGAAGTCCTGTGGATTATCTGCGAAGACGTTTGGCAAAATGATGGCAAGGGAAGCTGGACCCGAAAATATTGGAGTGTGATAGACCGCCGCCTGTTGAGCGTGAGCGAGCGGGTGTTTTTCTCGAGTCTGGCCGATTTTACCGCCTTGCTCCCGTTTGGATGGGTTGAACCATTCACCAACGCGGAACTGGCCGCGGCCCTCAGGTGCCATAAAAACCTGGCGCGAAAGATCACCTATACCCTGTTGCGGTCCGGCGAACTGGTGAAAGCCGGGAAGAAAGGCAACAGCCTGGTCTACCAGCGGCGATCGGTCAGAAGAAACCGGGGATCTTTGGGAATTGCCGTGGAGAACCAGAAACCGGACAACCCGGTCTGAGGAATGGTATAATTTAACCACCAGAATTATTTAATCAGAATCCTTTAATATTGAGGTGAGTGACATGAGCAGTAAAGTTTATTTTGGTTCTGCCCACCAGGCGCGTTTAGAAGCCAGGGAAACATTACCGGCTAAACTCGATTTGATTATCGATCAGTTGAAGATTCGAGAACGCGTCAAAGATGAACTGGTGGCGATTAAAATCCACACGGGCAGCAACATTGGCTATTCGGTGATCCATCCTGTTTTTATCCGTAAAGTGGTCCAGGCAGTGAAAGATGGCGGCGGCCACCCATTCGTTGCCGATATTAACGGGGACACACTCGACGCTGAAACCCGGGGCTACACCCACGAAGTGCTGGGATGCCCGGTTTATCCCGCTGCTGGCCCGCGCGACAGCTACAGCTATACGCATGCTCGCCCATATAAGGGCATCAAGGAATGGAAAGTCGCCGGCATGATCGAGGACGCTTCCTTCTTGATCAACTTTTCCCACGTCAAAGGCCATCCGAGCTGCGGTTTCGGCGCGGCGTTTAAAAACCTGGCCCTGGGCTGCATGATCGGTGAAAGCCGCAGCCAGATCCACGATACCAATCACTACGACCCTTACTGGTTCAAAGAACGCTGCCCCGATGAGGCCACATTTAAACGCGTCATTGATTCCTGCCCATTTGGCGCACTGGTGGAAGACAAGAAAGACCCGGGCAACATCCACATCCATTTTGAGCAGTGCAACCAATGCGGGCGCTGCCTGAAGGTAGCTCCGGCAGGCAGCCTGAAAATCGATCCGGTCAACTTTTTTGCCTTTCAGGAAGCCTGCGCGATCAGCACCGCGGTTACCCTCTCAACTTTTGCTCCGGGAAAAGCCACCCATCTTAGCCTGGGAACGCACATGACCCCCGTTTGCGACTGCTTTGGGTTCACCAGCATGCCGATTCTGCGCGATGCCGGCGTGTTCGGCTCTGATGATATCGTAGCGCTCGACCAGGCAATATTGGATGTCACCAGCCGCTATCCCCTGATTGAAGAAAATGTGCCCACCAGTATGGAAGTCCACACGCGCCATGGACATCCCTTCCAATGGCTTCACGGCCCACTTAAAGACCCCTATAAAGTGGTCGAATACGGTGAAGCCCTCGGGCTGGGTTCACGCCGGTACGAGCTGATCGACGTCCTGCCAGTCGAAGAATTTTCTTTCGGTGCGGTCACTTACATATCTGCCAGGTAACACGCGCCCCGCGAGAAAGAATTATTTGGTATGATGGCGTCCCAATGGGACGCCATCATACCAAAATCCTTGATTTAAGTATTAATGTACGATCACTTTGTGATAGTTGACACTAGTGGATCAGCCTTAAGATAGCGATAATATAAACATAAACGGAATATCACGGACTTCGTCAGATATCTAAGATATTCCCTAACCGAAAAAAGCCTGGTGGTTTCATTATATGAAAGAACCCGGTTTTTTTCTTTAAAACCATTTTGATCAGGAGGTATGAATGCCCGTTAAGGGATGGATAGAAGTCAATGAGCTTTTCTGCAAGGGTTGCGAGCTGTGTGTGATCGCCTGCCCGCCTAAAGTAATTGCCTTGGATAAGAAACGTATCACTGCCAAGGGCTACCATCCAGCGTACCTGGCGGGGGAGGGCTGCACAAGCTGTGCGGTGTGTACCGTCGTTTGCCCCGAAGCCGCCATCAAAGTCTATCGGGAAACCGCTAAAGTAATGATACCCGTTTAGGAGGACTGGAATGGCTAGAGAACTGCTCAAAGGTAATGAAGCGGTCGCGGAGGCCGCAATCCGGGCTGGCTTGCAGGCCTATTTTGGTTATCCTATCACGCCGCAAACTGAACTTCTGGAATGGATGGCCAAGCGCATGCCCGAATTGGGGCGCGCCTTCGTCCAGGCAGAAAGTGAGCTGGGAGCCATTAACATGGTATACGGCGCGGCCTGCACAGGCGTGCGTGTGATGACTTCTTCATCCAGTCCTGGCGTCAGCTTGATGACGGAAGGGATGTCTTATATTGCTGGCACGGAAGTGCCCATAGTCCTGGTCGACGTCATGCGAGGAGGCCCTGGCTTGGGCAATATCCAACCTTCGCAAGCCGATTACAACCAGATGGTTCACGGCGGTGGTCATGGCGATTACCATTCTATCGTTTTAGCGCCATCCAGTGTGCAAGAATCAATCGATTTAACGGTCTTATCTTTTGACCTGGCTGAAAGGTACCGCTCGCTGGTGGTGCTTTTGAGCGACGGCACGATCGGGCAGATGATGGAACCGGCAGAAATGCCCCCCATGCGCCCGGTGACGGCGCCTGGAACAGGTGTCGTACCTGAATGGGCGGTGACTGGAGCGGTTGGCCGTCCGCGCCGTTACCTGAGCTCAATCTATTTGGATCCAGTGGACGAGGAAATAGAAAATCTGCACTTGCTCACCCGCTGGCAAGAAATTTCAGCCAAAGAAGTTCGTTACAAAGAATATTTCCTGGATGATAGCGATTTCGTGGTGATCGGGTTTGGTTCTGCCGGACGGGTGGCCTTATCGGCAGTCCGCGCTGCGCGAGCCGAAGGGCTCCGTGTGGGGCTTCTGCGACCGGTAACTCTCGCCCCCTTCCCTTCTGATTTACTGGCCGGGCTGGCCAACCACGTTCAGGGGATGCTGGTGGTCGAGATGAATTCTGGCCAGATGCTGGAAGACGTGCGCCTGGCAACCGCTGGCAAGACGCCGGTTGAGTTTTATGGGCGCCTGGGTGGGATGGTACCTTTCCCGGATGAAATTTTGGCCGAAATCCGTCGCCTGGCAAAGGGACCCCTGACCATTAATGGCAATCCACGCGATCGGTGGTTGAAACGGATTACCACAGCCAATTATCCGGCAATTTATTCTGCGAATTAAGGAAAACCTAGAATGTTAACGGCTCAATCGCAGGTAGTATACGAACGACCGGTGACCCTGACCGGCATACCCACCCATTACTGCCCCGGATGCACGCACGGTGTGGCGCACCGCCTGGTGGCTGAGGTACTGGATGAAATGGGTGTGCGCGATCACACCATTGGGGTAGCTTCTGTAGGGTGCGCTGTCTTTGCATATCACTATTTTAATTTTGACTTCGTCCAGGCGCCGCACGGGCGCGCTCCCGCGATGGCCACCGGGGTTAAGCGGGTGCTGCCTGACCGCATTGTATTCACTTACCAGGGCGATGGTGATTTGGCTTCTATCGGCATGGCAGAAATCGTCCACGCGGCAGCGCGCGGTGAAAATATCACCGTCATCTTTATCAATAATGCGAATTACGGGATGACGGGCGGTCAGATGGCCCCCACCAGTCTGCCAGGACAAATAACCACTTCATCGCCTTTAGGCCGCGATGTGGAACTGATGGGGTTTCCAATCCGCACATCCGAAATGTTATCCCAACTGGACGGCGCCGGTTACATCGCCAGGCGCAGCTTGCACAACCCCAAAAACATCCGCATGGCCAAGAAAGCTTTGCGTATCGCTTTTGAAACCCAACAACGTGGGCTGGGCTTTTCAATGGTTGAACTCCTCTCGATTTGTCCCACCAACTGGGGGATGACTCCTCAGCAGTCGTTGGTTTGGCTGGAAGAAAAAATGCTGCCTTATTATCCAGTGGGCGACTATAAAGTGTCACCCGCGGTCGCCGAAATCAAGCCATAAGAGCCTCAGAAAAAGGAGTCTTGCCATGCAAACAGAAATTCTAATCGCCGGTTTTGGTGGTCAAGGGGTGCTTTTTGGCGGGCAGCTCATTGCCTACGCGGGCATGGATTCAGGTAAAGAAGTTACCTGGATCCCATCGTATGGTCCAGAAATGCGCGGTGGAACAGCCAACTGCACGGCGATCGTCAGTGATGAAGAAATCGGATCGCCGCTGGTGCATTACCCCCAGGCGGTCATCGCCATGAGTCTGCCATCCTTGGACAAATATGAGCACGAGGTTATACCAGGTGGAGTGTTGATTGTCAACAGCTCGATGGTTAACCGGCCCGTCATGCGTCGCGATATCTACCCAATCCTGATCCCAGGCAATGAAATTGCGGAGAGTCTGGGCGACCGGCGCATGACCAATATGGTTCTTTTGGGCGGCCTGCTGGCTAACCTGCCCTTTCTGACTATCGAATCGATCGAGAAGGCGTTGAAGGAGCACCTGCCCGTGCGCCACCATCGCCTGCTGCCACTCAACTTCCAGGCTTTACACCGGGGCGCGGAATATAAAGCTGAAAACGCACCCTCGCTAAACTTTAACAGCCAGTAAAGGGAAACGGTTTATGGATAACCGCGGGCAAGATTATCTCCCGCGGTTATTTTTATTAAAATATGGAGCAGGCAATTAACTTTTTTTAACCTGTTTAACACCTTTAGTTTCCGCTAGCGTAAGTATTGCGCAACAGACACGAAAAATCGCAAAAACGTCAAAAAACAGAACTTTTATAACTGAATAACCTTACTCGATTATGCTTATGGCAACAGCCAATTTCCGTGGGTCGCAAATATGCACCCACAGACAAAGATCGTGGTGTCGGTAAGAAGGACTGACGGCAAAGGTATCTGGAGCCTGTACTATCTCAAGCCAGAAGAACTGACACCTTGTAAGTAATAAAAAAGGGAGATCCTAGTGATAGGGTCTCCCTTTTTTGTTTACTGGCATCTTTTATATTGCTCTAAAAGTTGGTGTTCTGCTTTTTCGTAGTCGCTAAAAAATGGTATTAATTTTTCAGGGGAAGGTATTTCATG
>DAIQPZ010000172.1:0-5683 GCA_036787065.1 Anaerolineaceae bacterium | reverse complement strand
CAGGTTATATCGTCAATATTTGCTCGGGCGCCGGTTACGTGGCTTATATCGGTTATACCGCCTACAGCGCGTCGAAGTTCGCGGTGCGTGGCTTTACCGATGCCCTTCGAGATGAATTAAAATCTACCGGGGTCAAACTTTCCATTGTCTTCCCTCCGGACACGCAGACCCCCCAACTGGATTTTGAAAACACCATTATTCCTTACGAAACGCGCGCGATTAACGATGACGGCGGGCTCTTTAAAGCAGAATTTGTGGCGGACGCAATTCTTAAGGGAATTGAACACAACCAATACCAGATCATCCCGGGTTTTATGAACCAGGTCGCCTACCGCCTGACCGGCTTTCTGGCCAATTTCAACATCACCGATATTTACATCGACATGTTAATCTCAAAAGCCAGGAAGAAGAAGGCCAGTGGGAGATAAAATTCTCCCCGAAAAGGTGTATTTTTAATACCCGCTTGTCGAGAGACGTAAAGCGGGTATTTTTTCTTTATCCTCAAGGATCAAAGCGGCGCAGAAAATCATAGTCAACCACACCAGGTCGGCCACCAACAAGTGGACCAGTTGCAGCCACACCGGCGCCAGCAGCAGGACATTCATACCCCCTAGAACAAGCTGTAAGCCAAATATGCCGAGGCCAGCCCATAAAACCCGGCGTTGGCCTGGATCGTTGCGCTGAGCGTGGATCCACACGATGACACCGGCCGAATAGAACACGACAACCACCGCTATCACCGGGTGGACGACGCGCAAATGGATTAAGAAACTTGATCCAGGGCTGACATCCTGCCGCAGCCCGGCCGCCAGACTTTGCGCCGGATAAAGGGTGTCGCCCAGCGCGGTGATCGCGCCCGTGATGTCCAGCAAGACCATCCCCGCCAGGGCCGCCGCAGGCAGCCACAGCTTTTTACCTTGCCTGGCCAGCCGCACCGGCGCGCGTCCGGAGGCCCACCAGGCGGTAAGCGCGACCGATGCCAGTAGCAAAAGTGTATTGGTGAGATGGAGCGCCTGTGAGATAGCCCTCCCAACTGACTGATCTTTCGCGACCAAACCCAGCAGTACCAGGCCAGCCCCGATCAACGCTTCGGTGAAAGTAAAAACCAGCGTCAGACTGGCCGCAAGCCGCACCGGGTGGCCTTTTCCGAATGTGCGCCAGGCCAGGAGCATGATCGCGATCGAAAGGAGGACGGATAGGCCACTGCTCAGACGGTGTGTATATTCGATCACAGTTGCCGCCTGGGGCGCCGCCGGGATGATTACCCCCTGGCAGGTGGGCCAATGGCCCCCACAGCCAGCGCCAGAACCGGTTGCACGGACATACGCCCCAAACAGGATGACCAGCAGGTTGGAGGCAAGGACGCCCCACGCAAAACGGCTGTATAGGACCGCTTTATGGGTTGCTCTGTGTAATATCAATCGGCTGGCCCGCATAAGATCCTCAAAATGAAATGATGTCCAATGACCTGCATTTCAATTTTGTGGCGAAATCACCCCACCCCCGGCTCCGCCCCTCAAAAAATGGTTAGGGAGTTTACCTTAGAATTGTGGTGTGAGTGTCCGTACGGACACTCACACCACAATTCTAAGGTTTTTCCCCGGTGGGAAGGTGGCAGGGGGATGAGCTTTGCCTCAAAACTGAAACGCAATCTTTCTGAAAGAATGCATAATTTTTAGGTTCTATCAAGAGTATAATCCAAAGCGATCGTTATGACGAACTCATATCATGCACTTTCTTACCGCAATTTTCGTCTTTTTTGGACCGGCCAGTTCGTTTCATTGGTAGGGACGTGGATGCAGAACACCGTCCAGCCCTTCCTGGCGTACCGGCTAACCAACCAGCCCTTTTACCTGGGATTAATCGGCTTTTCATCGGCCATTCCGGCTTTGTTTATTACGCTGCCTGCCGGCGTTTACCTGGAACGGGTAAACAAGCGCAACGTGGTGATTGTTTTACAGGCAGTGATGATGGTTCAGGCGCTTTACCTGGGCTTTCTGACTCTCACCGGCAGGGTCACCATCTGGCATATCCTTGCGTTATCCTTCATTTTAGGACTTGCCAGCGCCGTCGAAGTCTCTGCCCGTCAGGCCATGATCGCCGAACTAATCAGTAAAAATGCGCTGCCCAACGCGATTGCGCTCAATTCAGCCATTTTCAACGCCGCCAGGGTTATCGGACCATCGCTTACAGCCCCCTTCCTGCTGCTGCTGAATGATAATGGTATTGGTTGGGCCTTCATTGCCAATGGGATCAGTTATCTCTTTGTGATCATTAGTCTGTTTATGATCGATTCAAAACCGGTGATTGCGGTCAAAAGCCAGAAATTTTCGTGGTCTGCCGAGTTTGGTGAAGGCATAAAATACATCCGCGCCACACCGGTGGTCGCGCTGCTCATCCTCGTCGTCACCTTACCCAGCTTCTTTGGGTTCCCCTTCAGCCAGCAAATACCGGTATTTGCCACGGACGTATTCAAAACTATCCACGATACCAGCTCGGCGGTCGCTTCACGAAACAGCCTGTTCATCACCGCCGTTGGGGTGGGCGCCTTAATCGCCGCGGTCACCTTAGCCATTTACAGCACGTTGCGCCATAAAGGCCTGCTGCTGACCATCGGTCAAATCATTTTCGCTGCCGCCATCATTGGCTTTTCATTAACCACCTCTTTGCCGGTTGGCGTGTTTTTACTGGTTTTAGCCGGTTGGGGAACTGTAACCCAGTTGGCCTTAACCAACACCCTGATCCAACTCTCCGTACCCGACGAACTGCGGGGTCGGGTGATCAGCACATACTTCTGGGCTCAACAAGGTGTCGCTCCGTTCGGCGCTCTTTTTATCGGTTTTTTGGCCCAAAAGGCTGGCGCGCCGGTCGCTGTGCGCATTGGCGGTATCGTCTGCCTGGTGGGCTATTTAGCCGTCGCCCTCTTTAAACCGACAATCCGCAAAGTCGTTATGGAGTAAAAGAGTCGCATAGAAATTTCTATTGGTAATCCCCGCATTTTTGGGTGTGAGCGCGCGAACGCGCGCTCACACCCAAAAATACGGCTCATTCCGTGGGAAATGTAAAGGGAACGTCGATGTCGGTGGATAAACTGTTAACTCGTTGGAAAGCGGACGCGACGATCGTTGAAAATATTGCCGTATGGCAGACATTGCCTGCCCAGGCAGCCAGGTTTTTGGATTTACCCCATGATCTCCACCCTGCCATAGCTCAAGCCTTACAGCGCCAGAGCATTCTCCAGCTCTACACCCACCAGGTTAACTGTTGGACGGCCGTCCAGGCGGGAAAAAATGTGGTGGTGGTCACCGGCACCGCCAGTGGTAAAACCCTGTGTTACAACCTCCCCGTTCTGGATGCCCTGCTGAGAGATCCATCCGCCAGAGCCCTGTATTTATTCCCTACCAAAGCCCTGGCGCAAGACCAACACCAGACCCTGTCGTTCCTGGTTAACCACCTGATCAAGGGCTTAGAGCCATCCTCCACAAAACTTGAGCCAGAGGTTAATTTACTCCCTGCCATTTATGACGGCGACACCCCATCCAGCGCTAGGCCTGCCATTCGCAGCAAGGCCCGCATCATTTTCTCAAATCCGGATATGCTTCACACCGGCATTTTGCCTCACCACACGGTATGGGCGGAATTATTCAAAAACTTGCGTTTCGTCATCCTGGATGAATTGCACATCTACCGGGGTGTATTTGGTTCACACGTAGCCAACGTGGTCAGGCGCCTCAAACGCATCGCCCGTTTTTACGGGGGGGAGCCGCAATTTATCTTGACATCGGCCACCATTGCCAACCCTGTCCAACTGGCCGAAGCCATCATTGAGGCGCCGGTCGAGCTGGTCAATAACGATGGTTCAGCCAGGGGTGAAAGAAACTTTATTATTTATAACCCCCCCATCGTCAACCCCGAACTCGGGCTGCGCAAAAGCGCCACCCTGGAAAGCGTTAAACTGACCGGCGAATTGATGGAAAGCGGCGTGCAAACCATCGTCTTTGGGCGCACCCGGCGCACGGTGGAAATCCTGTTATCTTACCTGCGCCAGTACTCCACAGGCGACCCCGAAAGCATCCGCGGTTACCGCAGTGGCTACCTGCCCCGCGACCGCCGCATGATCGAACGCGAGCTGCGCCTGGGGAAGGTGAGAACCGTGGTCGCGACCAACGCCCTCGAATTGGGGATCGACATCGGCGATATGGGCGCGACCGTCATGGTCGGTTATCCAGGCACCATTGCCGCCACGTTGCAGCAATCCGGCCGCTCCGGGCGGAAGACTGAATCGTCCCTGGCCCTGCTGGTCGCCACCGCGGATGCGCTCGATCAATTCCTCGCCCGCCACCCGGAATACCTGATCGGCAAATCACCCGAACAGGCGTTGATCATGCCGGACAACCTGCTAATCTTGCTCCAGCACATCCGCTGCGCGTCGTTTGAATTACCATTTTACAGGGGCGAAGCGTTTGGCAATTTTCCCGGCGAAAAGGTGAACGAATTTCTGGACGCCCTGGAGCAAGCCGGCGAACTTCACCAAAACCGCAGCCGTTATTTCTGGACGGCCGACCAATACCCCTCTGGCGCGGTTTCATTGCGTAGCGCCTCTCCGGAGAGCATTCTCCTCAGAGTCGATTCGGGTGAGGGCGCCATGACCATCGGCCAGGTCGATTTCATAAGCGCCATGTGGATGGTCCATCCACAGGCGATTTACCTGCACGAAGCGCAAACGTACCTGGTAGACGCTCTCAACCTGGAAGAGAAAATCGCTTATCTCCACCCCGTCGAGGTGGATTACTACACCGAACCTGGGCGGGAAGTCACCGTCGAAAAAGTATCCGTGATCAAAGAACTTGCGGCTCAGGGCTGCACGCAAAATTATGGGGAGCTGATCGTAACCACCCAGGTCACCGGCTATCGCCAGGTGCGCTGGTACACCTACGAACTACTCGGCAACGGCACGGTCGACCTGCCTCCCACCCGGCTGGATACGACCGGTTACTGGATCACCCTGGATGATGCCATGGTCGAAACGTTACGCGGCCAAATGCTGTGGACTAACGACCCGAACAATTACGGTCCAAACTGGCCCCAGCAGCGTTTGCGCACCCTGGAGCGCGACGGGCACCGCTGCCAGATGTGCGGCGCGTTGGAAACCGGCAAACCTCACCACGTCCATCATAAGACCCCATTCCGCACCTTCACTACGGCCGAAATGGCCAACCGGTTGGATAACCTCGTCACCCTCTGCCCCAACTGTCACCGGCGGGCTGAGCAGGCTGTGCAAATCAGCAGCGGCCTGGCGGGTCTGGCCTACGTGTTGGGGAACCTGGCGCCCTTTTTTGTGATGTGCGACCGCGGCGACCTGGGCGTCCATTCCGATCCGCAGTCTTCGTTGGGCGATGGGAAGCCATCGATCGTCATCTACGATAACATTCAGGCGGGGATTGGCTTAAGTGAGCGCTTGTTCGACCTGCATCCCGAGCTGCTCATACGCGCGCGCGAAACGGTCAGCACCTGCCCGTGCGTGGACGGCTGTCCATCATGCGTTGGCCCGGGAGGAGAAAATGGTTCGGGTAGCAAACGTGAAACGCTGGCGCTCCTGGAAGGATTGACCCCAACCACCGGGATCTTTTTACCATAGACAGACCTGTAAATTGTCATGCTGTAACGACCTACAAATTGTCAT
>DAIQPZ010000171.1:0-5699 GCA_036787065.1 Anaerolineaceae bacterium | reverse complement strand
CCCTCACCGGCACGCGCACCCTGGGCAGCGCGTCTTGCAGATCAATTAAGGCTTTTTCTTTCTGCCAGAACGGGTATCTTCATTCAATTGATTCAAGGCAGATTCAATCCATTGATGGGTAAATGGCTGCCTTAAAAAAATAGACCCCCCATATTCTCGCGCTTGCTGCTCGCGCTTGACATCGGGGCGTTGATTGGTGACAATAATTCTGGTCGAGGGGTATTTCTTGCGGATCAGCGCCAGGCTGTTAAGCCAGTTACTGCCAGGTAAGTGCAGGTCCAACAGGACCAAATCGGGAATAACGCTGACTCATAGTTCTCTGGCTTTTAACGCATCCGTCGCCTGCCAGACCGTATCACCCCGGTTGGCAAAGAAAACGCTTAATACCTGGGCAGTTTTGATTTCCGATTGGATCAGCAAAACGCGCAGGGCCATGAGATGTTTTATCCAAGATATTCACGAAGGTGACGGCTGCGGGTTGGATGGCGCAGTTTTCTTAAAGCTTTGGCTTCAATCTGGCGAATACGCTCGCGAGTTACATTAAAATACCGGCTGACTTCCTCAAGGGTGTGATCTTTGCCATCAACCAAACCAAAACGCAGCTCCAATACCTGCCGCTCTCGTTCAGACAGGGCCGCCAGGGCACTCTGCACCTGCTCACGCAGCATCTCGCGCACGGCTGCGTCCATAGGTTCGAGGGCCTCATCGTCTTCGATGAAATCACCCAATTGGCTGCTGTCTTCATCACCGACCGGGCGCTCCAGAGAAACTGGCTCTTCGGCGGATTGAAGGATTCGCTGAATTTTGGCAGCGGCCCAGGTCCAACGGCGCTGGACTTCTCGATCAAGCGGTATGCCTTCCATCTTTGAGGTATTGATCGCCTTGATATCTTCATCCGATATCAGACCCGATTCAAGCGCCAATTCCTCGTTGCTCGGATCGCGCCCGTAACGTTGTACTAATGAACGCTGCACCCTGAGCAGGCGGGTGATCGACTCAAACAAGTGAACCGGGATGCGAATGGTGCGCGCCTGTTCGGCAATATACCGGCTGATCGATTGGCGGATCCACCAGGTGGCGTAGGTGCTGAACTTAAACCCGCGGGTAGGATCGAACTTGGTCACCGCTCGCAGCAACCCCAGGTTGCCTTCCTGGATCAGGTCGAGGAATGAAATACCCCGTCCAAGGTAACGCTTGGCGATACTGACTACGAGGCGTAAGTTGGCACGGATTAAAGTCTGGTTGGATTCATCGGCGCGGCGATCAATGCCTTCCAACTCTTCAATCAGCTCTTCCTGGTTGGGAAGCTGTTTTTTAAACGAGCTCAAACGAGGCAAATCCTCATTCTGGCCCAAATATTTCAATAAACGCGTGGCGGTCTCGGGGGGAAGGCTGTATAAATAAATGAACAACGAAAAAGCCTGGCGTACCATACCTTCCCACAAGGAATCTTTGCCCCAGATGCCATTGTTATCCAGGTACTTGCGCAGGTAAGAAGGCACATCGCTTTGCCATTGTTTACGCAGCATTTGTGCTTCAGCCAGGACCAGGCTTAAATCGGGACTATCATGCCCCAGGCGGGTGGCATCCTCCTTTAAATGGCTCCAGGTGACCAGCAATTCATTGCAGATGGTCAAGAATATCCTGAGTGCCTCGCTGTCCACATCCCCATTTTCGGCCGGTACCAACCCTAACTGGTTTCGGAGAACCTCAATGTGGCGATCGGCTTCAATGCGGGCGGCCAACCTGAATTCACTATCCGCGTCCAGTAAGTGTATTTGCCCAATCTCTTTTAAATACAGGCGGACAGGGTCTTCGGAAAGCTCAACCGCGATGGCGGGATCCTCTAAGATTTCCAGGGTATCCTCTGCCGCCAGATCGCCCCATTCTTCAGCCTGACGAGACAGCGACTGCTCATCGGGCTCCTCACGGACCAGCAAATCTACTTCCACCGCAGGAAGAGCCGCCCCTTCTTTTTCAGGAAGATCATCCTCGGACGCGGAATGATTTGGGTCCTCGTCAGATAAATAGTCTGGATTTAAAGTTGTTTTAGGCGCCGCCTTCGGGGACCCCCTGAGCGAAACGTGATTTGATCCTGTAGCAGAGTTGATACGGTTAGGTTTTCGGGCCATGTGTTAAATATACCATAGAAACAGAACTAAGCATGATACACCGGCTGGCGCAAGGCGCGATCCAGCCTGTCGCGAATTTGAGCGTGTTGCAGGATCAGGTTTTGATACGGAACCGCGCGTAAATCGCCCTGCTCCTGTAAATCTTCCTGCAAGAAACGCAGTTGATTAAGACTATCATAGACATGATTCAATCGCAAACGCATCACGCTGCGCACCAGGTCTTCAATCAAGCGGTCATACAACGGTTCTTCCTGGGATGGTTGCGCTAACAAATCCTGGACCAGGCTTTGGAGCGTTTCAGGCGCCTGACTGATCAGATAAGGCTGCGGCTCCATTTCGTCCTGCTCCAACGCCTGCTGGATCAGGCGGAAAACGACCTGGTAATCGGTGTTCTCAAAATCCTGGGGAATCATGCGGCTCAGGCCAGCCTGCTGCAAGGCGCGATCCAACTGGTAAAGCGCATCCGGGTGACGCGTGAGCAAACCCAGGCAATACGCTTCAAGCATCCGGGATGGGTTTACCGCGGGCGCCGGCCCGGCTTTTTCCACCCGCCTGGCAGGGGTGCGCCCCTGGCGCTTCGGGCGCGCGGAAACAGGCGCTGGTCCAGATAACGATCGCTCATCCACTTTCAATAACCGCGCCAACCGCTGACGATAGGCGTCCCGTTCCACCGGATCGGGCACATCCTCGATCAACTGGAGTACTTTCGCGGCGATCTCGCCTTTGGCCTTGGGATCATCCAGGTCACTGCCAGCCGCCAACGTTTCCATGACATGCACCACCACCGGCCGGGCGACTTCCAGGATTTTACCCCATTCGGCGGGGTCACGGTTGACCACTTCATCTGGGTCCATCCCCGGCGGAAGAGTGGTGACGCGCAAATCGGCTTGCAATCGGGCCTCATGGCGCAGCAAGCCCCTGGCATCAAAAGCCATTTCGTCGCCGCGATCCATGGCAGTTCTGGCTATCTCCAGGCCACGCAGGGTAGCTTTTTCGCCGGCGGCGTCGGCATCCAGCGCCAGCACGATTCGCCGGGTGTACCTCTTGAGCATTCGCAGTTGGTCCTCGGTTAACGCGGTCCCCATCGGAGAAACCGTGTTGGCAAACCCACCCTGGTGCAACGCAATCACGTCCAGATAACCTTCAACGATGACCACCTGATCCTGGGCGCGGATAGCCTTTCTGGCCTGGTCCAGTCCATATAACAGGCGACCTTTATCAAACAGGGCGGTCTGGGGCGAATTGAGAAATTTTGGAACATCATTGGGGTCCAGGATCCTTGCCCCAAAACCAACCATGTGTCCAAGCCCGTCACGGATGGGGAACATAATCCGGTTGCGGAAGCGATCGTAGATCCCGCCCGAATCGCGCTCAGTGGCCATTCCGGCCTGAAGCAATTCCTCGGGAGAATAGCCTTTGCTCTTGAAATGACTCAGTGCAGCTTCCCAGGCAAGGGGAGCATAACCCAGACCAAACGATTCGATGATCGCATCTTTAATCTCGCGCTTGTGCAAGTAATCCAGAGCAGCCTGCCCGGCAGGGGTTTGGAAAAGCTGGTGTCGATAAAACGTAACCGCTTCTTCCAACAAGGCCCGCATTCGTTCATATTCTTCACCTTCCTGGCGAGCCTCCTGGGTCAGCGGCTGGATCTCGACCCCGGTCCGGTCTGCCAGTGATTTAAGCGCGGTGGGGAAGTCCCAGCCTTCTTTCTTCATTACATAGCCAAACACATCCCCACCTTCGTTACACTGGCCAAAGCAACGCCAGGTGCCTGACTCGGGAAAAACGACAAAAGCTGGGGTGCGGGAATTGGCGTGGAACGGGCAAAAACCAGAGTAACTCTTACCCGACCGGCGCAATTTAACCGACTCGGAGACCAGATCTACAATATCAATCCGGGCTTTAATCTCATCGACTACCGACATAATTCTTGAAATCCTCGATTATGACCCCTCCATCCGTTAAGGATTATTTTGGATGAAGCAGGCCTGGAAAGATAAAAAAAGGATGATCCACAAGAAATACCACGCAAACCACATGAAACCATAGTTCTCCAGTAGTTACCGTGGTGAAGCCCCAAAATGTGGGGCTTCACCACGGTAACTCCCAAAGACCTGAAACCATGGTATAAAAGAATAGAATTCAAATTATAGACTGGATTGGTTGGATTTGCAAAGGAATCAATCCCTTAAGCCTGGACAACACCCAATTTAACCAGGAGAGTCACTGTGATGTCCCTGAATAAGCCAAAGTTAACCTTTCTTTCCATTCTATTGGTCATATCCCTGGCAGCTTGCGGTGTCACTGGCACGCCACAGGCGACAAATGCCAGCCCGGTCCCTCCACAAACACCCGCACTGATCCGTCAAACTTCAACTGATGCACCCAATAACACCGCTACCCCTGTTCCCGCCGATACGTCGACGGCTGCTCCGCCCAAGGCGACCGCCCCACAGGCAGCCACTGCCACCGCACCCAGTGTCCCAACCCAAACAGCGCAGCCGCAGCCGCCAGTATGGGTGCGCAACCCAAATGATAAAACACTCGTTAAAATAGACCCGGCGACGAATACCATTCAGACCAAAGTTACCGTTGAAGGTGGAATCACGGTCCTACAGACTACGCGCACAGCAATTTGGGCCGCCAACCGGACCACTTTATATAAACTATCACCGGATGACGGCCAGGTGGTTGCTAAAGCCGAGCTGCCTTACCCGGCAGTCACCCTGGCGGTCGGCCAATCAACCATTTGGGTCGGCATGATGGTGGTTCCCAGTAATTTGCAACCTGGCATCGATTTCTCTCCCAGCGGCAAGATCGCCGGCATCAATCCGGACACTCTGCAAATCGCCAACACCGTCGATACCCGTTGTTCTCCTAAGGCCATTGCGCTCAACAGCACAACGGTATGGGTCGCCTCAGGTTGTTTCAACTTATCAGTGGTGGATGAAATCGATCAAAAAACCCTCAAACGCACCTCGATCAGCAATGACCCGAACAAGCCCAATGATCCGGCCCTGCTGCCCGCTTCGGTGGGTGGTACCCTGACCATGACGACAGATGCCGCCTGGATGGTTTCCGCAGATGCCAGCACTGTTTATCGCATCGATCCGGCCAGCCACAAGATCACCCAGCAAAGTGACGTTTTGAAGAATTACAATGCCACGCCGGTGGGGATAGTTTCCGCCGAAGGTCAGGTCTGGCTGGCATTGACCGATGGCAAAGTGCTTGGCCTTGACCCTGTTGCGTTGAGTGTGTTGACCCAGCTAGATTTGGGAAAACAGCTCAGCAGTGTGGATTTTGCTTTCAGCCAGGGCGCCGTTTGGGTCAACGACCCACCCGACGCCATGCTGACGCGGATAGACCCTGCCGGTAAAAAGATAGTCGTCAGCCTGTCAACTGGAAACAGTTACGCCACACCTACACCCATGCCAACTGAGGCCGCAGCGGCTGCCTGCTCCATCACCCTGCCCACCCGCTTGAAAGTAGGTGAGCAGGCCAAAGTTGACCCGCAGTCCAGTTTACCCAACCAGGTGCGCAAAGCCGCCAGTCAAAATTATGGCATTG
>DAIQPZ010000170.1:0-5704 GCA_036787065.1 Anaerolineaceae bacterium | reverse complement strand
CTCATTGAAAAATAGCTGAAATTCGTCAAGCAATTATTTTCCAGAGATGAACCCAAATCTGGAGATGATGGGGTCAAGAAATGGCACACACGATGTAACCCAAAGGGAGCGTGATCCACAACTATGTCTGGAAAAAGGACAAGCTCGTGTCAACCTGATTGGGCATTGCATTAATTCCCCGGCTAATTTCCTGCCCAGCCCAATTTCCGAAGCTCAGATCGCGCTCCGTACCAGGATTTTTTTCACCTGGCAGGGATTAATAATTTATTATTCCGCTACTTTACAATAAGCCGGTTGAGCATAAATTACCGTGCAATCCACCCAATGATCTTGAAAAAGAACTAAAACATGTATTTGTCCGAGTGCGTTGTCGTAACTCGCCACATACAAACGTCTTGACTGAACGATATATTCTTCGACCCCATTCAACGAACTTACGTGCATCCTGGAGGCAAGGGTCTTATCCAGTTGGGGATTATCCCTATTGTCCAGCGTGAATTGGATGGTACTGTCGAGGGATGTAATGGCGTCCCGGAAATGTGCGTTGATCAAACTATCGGTAATGGTGCCGCTTATTCCAAGCACCACGATGCAAAAAAAGAAAGGACTTATTTTTCCAAAGAGGGATTGCGAGTAAACAGATGACTCTGTGACGGAGAGCTGCGTCACGCCTACGATTAGCATGAATGGGATGACCCATACTGCTACCAAGCCTAGACGGAAACTGATTTGCGCGCCCAATGGATAGTTTAATAACTCTCCCAGATGCGGATTGATCTTTGAAACGATTAAAGGATTAATGTACAATGGCAGGTACACCACCAGCCCGGCAAATAATAGTGCAGAGATTAACCAGAAGAAAGCACCCAAGATACTATTTTCAAAACGCGCTGTCAGCCAGCCCGCCGGCGCATTAAGGATGGCACAAAATAAAATTGCAATACCCAGGTTAAGCCCGGGCA
This sequence comes from Anaerolineaceae bacterium, assembly GCA_036787065.1. Taxonomy (GTDB): domain Bacteria; phylum Chloroflexota; class Anaerolineae; order Anaerolineales; family Anaerolineaceae; genus JAJYIW01. The sequence continues at coordinate 4,742 of DAIQPZ010000170.1, read as the reverse complement.
GATAAGCATGGGAAAGGCTTAATTCAAATCCATCCCATCCCCAAACCGCAAAAGCAAAAACAAACCCGCTGACCATGCCATAGATCAACCCAGTTTTTCGTTTTAATTTTATGAGATCGGGCCGAAATTCAGGTCTGTTTACTGGCGATACAATCACGGAGTATCTGTCTCCTTAAAAAACATGGGGGAAATGACTTCTACTTCTAGAATAGGGCAAGGGTGGAAGTATTATCCTCGGTATCCGCCGAAGATGAAGTCAATCACACCTCTTTGAGGCGCACCCAGGGCAAACGTGGAAATATAAGGGAGAAATAGCAAATTTTATTGCTCGAAACACGATTATTGCCCGCATCAATTATATACTATGGAATTCCTCCAGGAATCACAGCGCCGCATTCGAGCATGTATTTCCAGGAGGGAATAGGATTGGCTTTTTTAAATCAGACTATGCACTGCAAAATTTATGTTTTGCCACGCATACGTGGATCCAGTACATCGCGCAAGGCATCGCCAACCAAGTTCCAGCCCATGACAAAGAGCACCAGAGTCAACCCGGGCCAGACGATGATGTACCAATACGTATTCAAACTGGTGATCCAGTTTCGGGCAAAGCTGAGTACCTGCCCCCAATCGGCATAGCCGATGGCAGTGCCGATCCCTAAAAAGGAAAGGGCAGCGAAGGAGAGGACTACATCCCCGATCGCCAATGAGGCCAGCACCAGCGTGGGGAAGATGGCATTGGGGATGATGTGCCGGAAGAGAATCCGGCTGTCCCTGACGCCGATCACCCGAGCCGCCATGACATAATCACGTTCCTTGATGGCCAGGATATCGCTGCGGATAATACGTGCGTATCCCATCCAACCGAACACAATCAGGGCTATGATGGCCGGGTACAGGCTCGCTCCGATCCTGGGGGTAAGCACTGCCGCCAGGATCAAGGCGGCCAGAATGAAGGGCAGGGTCAGGAAAACATCCACGATGCGCATGATCACGTTGTCAACCACACCGCCGTAGTATGCCGAGACCGATCCTACAATGACGCCAATCAGGAACGTAGCTATCACTACAATGAACCCGGTGCGGAATGCTGTACGCACACCCCAGATGATCCCATAAAAAATATCATACTGACCCTGGGAAGTACCCAGGATGTGCACCCACTGGTCGGTCCCCATGATGGGTTTCCACCAGAAAGGCACAGCCGGAACGTTGCGTGTCCAGGCCGACATCATTGGGCGCGGCTCGGAAGTGAACCCATCGCGTGGGATCTGGTAGGGATTATTGGGTGTGACCGGGGGAATAATCACCGGAGCCAGGATAGCAATGAGGATAAATATCCCGATCAGGATGAAACCCAAAATGGAGGCAGGTGTCTTGAGCAGGCCGGTAAGAATGCGATAATTTTCCGGACCGAGGAAGCGTTCGAGACGTCCGATCTTGCGGACGGCGATCGTTTCGCGCAACAAGTGGTTTTCGCCGCTGGGAATAGAGTCTGTCATGAGAGATTCTCCTTATGCCAGGCGAACGCGCGGATCGATGAACGCATACAGGACGTCAACAGCCAGGTTGGCCACGATCAGGATCAGACCATTAAAGAGTGCAAAGCCAAGCACCGTGATGACATCCAACTGCTGGGCTGCATTCGCAGCTGCCTGGCCGATTCCTGGGTAATTGAAGACAGTCTCGGTGATGACCACGCCGCCCAGCAGGCCAATGACCTGGAAGCCTGCCAGCGTGACGACCGGCAGCATGGCATTGGGGCGGGCGTGCCTGTTGATGACGTATTGTTCCGGAAGACCCTTGGCACGCGCAGTGGTCACATATTCCATGCGCAGGCTTTCGAGCATTGAAGAGCGGGTGACGCGCACGAAGGTGGCCCAACTAATATAAGAAAGGGTCAGAATGGGCATGAGCATGTGGCGCATGGCATCCCAAAAGATATCCAGCCGTCCGTTGAGCAATGCATCAAATGTTAACAGGCTTGTATAGTGGTGGAAACTGCTTGCATAAACCACCTGGTTGGCCCAGTCGCTCAACCTGCCGGGTGGGAACCAGCGCAGTTCGACATAAAAAAACATCAACATCAGCAAACCGAAAACGAAGGTTGGAAAAGAAGTGCCGATAATGCTAAAAATCCTGGCGGCCTGATCGATAAAACCATTTTGATGGACCGCAGCCTGCACCCCCAGCCAGATCCCTACCAGGATCACCGGTGCCACCGCCCAGAGGGTCAAATCGAGGGTGTTGGGAAAGCGGGTTTTGATCAAGTCAACCACTGGCTGGGAGGCTGTCCGCGAATAACCGAAATCTCCAAAGATAATGCCACCCTGCCTCCCCCCGGTGACAAGATTGGGTACACCCACCAGCCAGCGCCAATACTGAACATAGATGGGTTGATCCATACCATACTGCCTGATGATGGCATTGATCGCATTGTCATTCTTGGGAATATCCCTTACGTACAGGGCCGAGCGCATCACCGGCGAAAGGAATTGCAGCATGGCAAAGATCAGCACTGTAACTCCAAAGAGCAGCACCGGCACGAGCAACAAACGGCGAATGATGTAGGTGGTCATATTTCTACCTTTCAGATTTTGTCGTTCAGACTGAACTGGATCCAAGATCCATATCAGTCGGCAGGACAAAATCCCTGGATTATGCGGGGGCTCTTTTGAGGCCCCCGCATAATGGATTTCAATTTACCAGGTTGATCTTACTTAATATTGAAGTTGTAGATGATCACGTCCTGTGTGAGAGTTGGTTGGCCAATATACAGGCGGAGGATGCCTGTCTTGGGAGTTTTCCCAGCCGTACAGGCTGTAAATTGAGCAACAGCCAGCTTGGTCGAATCGTAACCGCATACATCTTGGACAGGTCCATAGGCATCGGTTGCAGGATCGTAGGCATGGAATTGGCTGACCAATGCATCGGCCTGCGAGCGGTTACCGACGGGAACGTCCACGATATCGGCATCACCGGCCTGCAGTTCAGCAAAGCGGGTGCCCCACTCGGGGATGATCTGGATCACAGCGCGATCCAGGGTAGGCATATTGGCAGTATCCCAATAGTTGGGATTCTTGGTAAGAACGATCTCGGTGCCAGGAGTCCAATGATCCAGCATGAATGGGCCGGTGCCATTGGTGACCTTGGAAAGAGGATCGTCCGCGGATGTAATCCCGTAGAATTTCTGCCAGGTGGAGCATGAACCATCCCAACCCTTGTTATCAGCAACCCACTTGGCATCCATAACGGAGCCCCAGGTCTGAGCAATGGTGGCCAGGAACGGACCCCACGGTTGCTTCAGGGTCATGGTGACGGTCATGGCAGTATCATCAGCTACGATCTGCGAATTCAGATTTGTGCAGACCGCGGCGAGTTTGGTGGCATCGAAAGCCTGAACTTTTGCGGGGTCATCGACCAGGGCACCGGATGGATCAAGCATATAAGCCACGTCCTGGTTGCCCACACCGAAGAATGGTTCAGCAAGCAGCCATTGCGGGGAGGCACCACCGCCCTGCAGCAAACCGCGCACGAACGAGTAGGCCACATCCGAAGCAGTCATCGGATCGCCATTTTGGAACGTTATACCCGTGCGAAGTTTGAAGGTATAGGTCATGCCGTCTGCAGAGACAGTTGGCATTTCGGAAGCCAGCATCGGAACGAAGCTACCTGGGTTCTCGCCATCATAGAAGATCAAGGTGTTGTAAACGTTCTGGATGACCTCGCCACTGGCGGTATCGTATGCCAGGGCAGGATCCAGGGTATCCGCATCACCGATGGTGGCGTAGGTAAAGGTGGTCAGATTCTTCGCGTTGGCAGCCTTGGTGATGGGCTGGAAGTACAGGCCAGGGAAGATCGGGTTGCGGTTGACGCCGTTCACCCACAACTGTTCGTAACCATGGGTGGTGGGGAGCACCAGCGGGAGGCCAGGTGCCTCGTCGTAGTACAACTTGTTGATCTGTGCATAAACAGCCGCGCGTGCAGCCGGATCGGTGGTGGAAACGCCCTGATCCAGCAGGGGTTTGAACTTGGCTACCAAATCTGCGGGCATATTCTGCCGGCCGCCGTAGGCGCCGACGGTGTAGGGCTGGAACCAGTTGGAGGGATCATGAATATCTTCGATCCAGCCAGCGGTCATGATCGGGATTCCGCCAGCGCGCTGGGCAGCCAGGTAAGCCGGCCAGGGCAGGCCCAAAATCTCAACCACGAACTTGGGATTGATCGCAGCCAGGTTGGCAGCCAGGATCTCAGACACGGTCTGGCGGGTGGTGTTACCCTGGTTGTAAAGCATCTGGAGGCGGAAACCAACGTCCCACAGGGATTTGCCATCGGGCGATTTAAGAGTGGAAGCCTTGAACGCATCAGCCGCCTTGGTGAGATCCATGACGTAATGCGCGGCATTCGCATCATAGCCAACCATGCCGGGCAGAGCGAGCTCAAGGGATTGAACTGCTTCACCCTTGTAGACGTCGTCGATGTAGGTCTGCCAGTCAAAGGCATAGCTGAAGCCTTGGCGGACATTTACATCTGCAAAGAATTCCGGTGGAACGCCGTTGCCGTCCAGAACTCCGGAACCAATGTAAGGGTTGGTTACGGGAACTGCGGTGGGGGGAACCTCGGTTGGAGGAACCGCGGTCGATCCGGGAGGCGGCGGGGGCTGAGTCGGCGCAACAGTGGCGGTAGGGCCACAAGCCGACAGGAGCATGCCGAGCACAACCAAAGCACTCAGTACGTAAGAA
>DAIQPZ010000169.1:0-5740 GCA_036787065.1 Anaerolineaceae bacterium | reverse complement strand
AGATGACAGCGTGGCCGTGATCCACGCCTGTTGTTGGGGCAGCGTGCTGTTGTAGAAATTGCCGTTTACGTCGAACGGGTCGAGCAGCATCAGGGTGGCGTTGTTGTACCGGAAAGCGTATGAGACGCTCTTGTGGGCGGTATTGATTGCGGCCGGCTCAGTGAAGGCGCTCCCCACGCTGAAGGCTTTACCGCCCCGTGCGGCGGGTGGATTATTGGCCAGGTCCGCGGCAGGGATGAGCGCGGTGGTGATGCCGGCGGGCGTCAGGTTATTTACCCCGTCCGCGATTTGCGGGTAAGCGTAGCGAAATTCGGGACCAGAATTGAGATAATTGGGGTCGCTGCTGGTTTCGTGGTTACCGCGCAGGGGATAGAACCCAATCCCGGCGTTGTAGAGGTCCTGGGCGTAAAGCGCGCGCGTATCGATGTTGGCCTTGCTGCTCAGGTTGACTGTATCACCCACGGCAATGACAAACTTGACCCCGGCTTGAATAAATTGTTGGTCCACCTGTTTGATGATGTAGGCCGCGGTAGTGCCTGGGTTGTAACCGTCGTCGATTTGATCCCACTGGGTGTCGGCGATGACCCCGAAAGACCATGCCTGGGATGCCGGATGGTACGGAAAAAGTGCGGGTGTGGTTGTGGGGGCAGGCTGGCCGGTTAACCCGACCAGGCACATTACCACCAGTAACGGATAAAGAATTGTTTTCATTTTGAAAAGGTTTTTCGCCATGGGATGCCCTTCATCCTTTCAATTGTACCTGACGACCCGTTTGAAATAACACCAATCCGCAGTCATTTCCCATTATTTGGCATGAATTGGCGCCAATTGGACCGGTTTCCAGTGCTATTCCTAATAATTTTGGGTCTTTGGGTATTGCCGTGGTGGAACAATCCCATGGGAAATCCCGGAGAACTCCCAAAACATAGCGTAACCCCTAAGAATTGTGTTATAATATAAACAATAAACTCATTAAATTAGTATCCTGAATGAGTTATTTTTTAGCCCACTAATGGGAGCGCTCCCAGACTGAGTTTCGCCCTTGACAACCCTCGAAAAAATTGCTATTCTGGCAAATGTCTCTCGTTCTACCGTTTCGCGGGTCATTAATAATGACCCATATGTGAAGGAGGAGACCCGGGCGCGGATCAAAAAGGTAATCGAACGAAGCGGCTATCGACCCAATCTGGCTGCCCGCCGGTTGGCGGGGGGACAGGTTGGGGTGATTGGTCTGCTCGTTCCAATGCCCGTCTCTGCTCTATTTCTCGATCCCTTCTTTTCCCTCATCATTCAGGGTGTGTGTTCTGCGGCTAATGCATTGGATCATTCGGTGATGTTATGGTTGGCAGAGCCAGAATATGAACGTCGCACCATCCGCCAATTTTTACAAACCCACATTATTGATGGAGCGATTATTGCTTCAATGTTGATTGACGATCCCCTTCTGGATGCCCTGGTCGAAAGCGACCGGCCTTTCATCTCGGTGGGTCGTTATCCAGGTAATAATAAGGTCTCTTATGTCGATGTGGATAACCGGGCTGCAGCCTGTGAAGTCGTTTCTCACCTCTTTAGTAAAGGTTACCGGCGGATTGGTACCATCACGGGCCCATTAAATATGATTGCTGGTTTTGATCGCCTGGAAGGCTATAAATCTGGGATGCGCGTTCACAGCCTGGACGTCCAGGATAATCTTATCGCTTATAGTGACTTTACCGAGCTGGGTGGGTATAACGCGATGCTAAAGCTATTACCGGTTCATCTCGAAGCCGTATTTATCGCCAGCGATACCATGGCCCTTGGCGCCCTCCGCGCCATAAAAGAGGCCGGACTGTGTGTACCAGACGATATGGGGGTCGCCAGCTTTGATGATATGCCTTTTGCTGCGCACACCGATCCTCCACTGACCAGTATGCGCCAACCAATCCAACTTAGCGGAGAAGTCGCACTCCAAACCTTGATCGACATGATCAGAAATCCTGATCGAGAGCCAAGGCAAATCATCCTTCCCACTGAACTCATGGATCGGCGTTCCAGTGGATCAAGTCGTTTTCAACTCAAAAGAAAGGAGGTCAGGTCTGGAACAATTCAAATATGATATGATTAGTTCGAGTCTGTTATTTGCCAATAAATTTCCAAATAATTTGAAGGAGAAACTGATATGATGAACAAGAAGTTTAATCGCCGTGATTTTCTGAAGGCAGCCGCCCTGTCTGCTGGCGCCGCCTTGTTGGCCGCCTGCACCCCCGCCGCCTCCGTTGCCACGACTACCCCGACTGCTGAAGCCACCACCACGACCGCCGCTATGCCGGCTGTAACCGACACGGCCGCCGTTGCGATACCAGCCGCGACTGCTACCACAGCCGCTGCTGCTGCCACAGACACACCTGCTCCTACGGCTACGGCCGCTGCCGCCGGCGGGAGTGCGTCTACCCTGCCCCGCAACGAAACCCTGTACTTCAATGGCCAACAATGGGGTTCGGTCGTCGGTTGGAACCCGTACTCCTCCAGCAATAATAATGCGATGGCAGTCGCCGCGGGGGATAGCGCCCGCGTCACCATGTTCGAAACCCCATACTTGTACGACATGCTCGATGGCAAGCAGTATCCTCTGCTGGCGGATGGCGATTTTACATGGGACGCTGCGCGCACCTCGATCACCTTCAAGCTCAAAGCCGCCGCGAAATGGAGCGATGGCACCGCGGTGACCGCGGATGATGTGGCTTACACCTGGGCTACCCATGTTAAGTACAACACCGCTACCGGCGCTGCCAATAAAGATTACATCGACACCATCACTGCATCGGATCCTCAAACGGTCGTGATCAAGGGCAAACCGGCTGCGAACGGTAAAGTCAATCCCCTGCTCGTCGGCGCATACGTGAGCGGCAACTATGTCATGCAGAAAGCCTGGACCCAAAAACTGGAAGCGCGCGTTAGCACCGATGCGACCAAGTTGATGGCCGATCCCGCTGAAGACGTCGTTTATTCCGGTCCCTATCACAAATTCTTCGTGGACGATACGAAGGTCGTTCTCGTGCGCGATGACAACTACTGGGGCAAGGATGCTGCCATGTGGGCCAAGCTGCCTGTTCCAAAATACCTCGCCCATGTGATCTACAAGGATAATGCTGCCGGTACAACCGCTTTGCAAGCCGGCGAGGTGGATGTCAGCCAGGAGTTCAACTCCAATGTTCAGGACCTGTGGCTCAAGCAGAAACTGCCCATCTCCACCTACCTGCCCGATGCTCCCTATGGCATTGGCGCCGGCCTCCCAACCGCCTGGTTCAACATGGCTTCCTATGGTCTGGACCAGCTTCCGATCCGCAAGGCCATTGCCATCGCGGTGGATTATGACACCATCATCGCCAACGCCATGACCAACCAATCGGCTACCTTCACCCAGGTTCCCCGCTCCCTCATGAACCCGACTACGGGTGAGCAGGCCCTGTATGACCAGTCCCAGGTCAAAGCCCTGCAGTGGGTTGGCAAAGACGTTGAAGGCGCCAAGAAACTCCTGGATGATGCCGGGATTAAGGCCGGCGCGGATGGCTTGCGCCAATACAAGGGGAAAACCCTGCACTATGTAGCAACCTGCCCCAATGGCTGGTCTGACTGGCAGGCGGCGATTGATGTGGTTGCTGCCGCCGGTAAAGCGATCGGGATTGACATCACGACCAACTACCCTGAATGGGCCGTTTACCAGACCATCGTCACCAACTGGCCGCTCCCCACTGGGTATGACATCTTAATGATGGGTAGTGATTCCGCCGGCCCGGCTGAGCCATGGAACCGTGTCCGCAAGTTTATGAGCAGTGAGTTCGCTGGAACCAAGAACAACTGGAATGGCAACTATGGCAACTATAAAAACCCAGCTGCCGATACAATCATCAAGGCGATCCCCAGCGAGACCGATGCTGCCAAGCTGAAACAGGACTACACCGATCTGACCAAGATCTACCTGACCGACATTCCCTCCTTCACGCTCATGTATCGCCCTCAGTCGTTCCACACTGTGAACGAGAGTGTTTGGACCACCTTCCCCCACCAGGGTGATGGAACCAAACCACCCGTACCGCCGCTCGACCTGACGGACGGTTGGGGTATCGCAGGTCTCTATAACCTGACGCTTGTTAAAAAGTAAACCGTAATCTAGTATAAACAGCCATGTCCCAGAACCCTGGAACATGGCTGTTTCTGATATTAAGGATTATTATATAGAAGATAATAGGTCTTTGGGAATTGCCGTGGTTAAGCCCCGCATTTTGGGGTGTGAGCGTGCGTTCGCACGCTCACACCCCAAAATGCGTCCCCTTCTACGGTAGTTCCTGGAGAGCCAGGATAATTTAATAGGGGAGTTTAAGGAGGTGTTGGGTTGAAAGGATACCGAAAGTATTTCCTTAACAAGCTGCTTTGGTTCGTGGTCACTTTTGTATTTGCCTTCTTACTGAATTTTATCCTGCCCCGCCTGATGCCTGGAGATCCTGTGGCAGGAATCGTAGCAAAAATTGCCCAAGGACAGTCCAATTCGACCGGGATCCAGGCGATCTATAAACAATACGCGGACCTGTTTGGCACCAACAAACCCTTGCTCGAACAATTTTTTCTCTATATGAAAAATGTGGCGCAGGGTAATTTTGGTTTCTCGTTCAGCCAATATCCCAGAACGGTTGCAGACGTTATTCGTTCTTCCATCTGGTGGACGATGTGTCTGCAGTTTCCGGCGATCATCGTCGGCTGGCTGATCGGGAACACCCTCGGCGCATTAGCTGCTTACATCAAAGGGGGGTTTGATCGAGTCCTCATGCCCGTCAGTATTTTTGTCAGTAATTTCCCGGCATTTGGCATGGCAGTCATTTTGCTGGTTATTTTTGGAGTCGGATTAAAATGGTTCCCAACCTCGGGTGGATATGGGTTTGATATGATACCCAATTTTAGCTGGTCGTTTATGTGGTCTGTGATCGTCCATTACCAACTGCCGTTCTGGTCGATTGTTATGATCGCCATTGGCGGTCAGGCGATTGGCATGCGCTCCATGTCGATCTATGAACTTAATGCGGATTATGTAAAATACGCCCGTTTCCTGGGGATCAAAGACTGGAAGATTGTCACCTATGTCTTCAGAAATGCCATGCTGCCGCAGATTACCGGTCTGGCGTTGTCGATCGGTACCATGGTCGGCGGCGCACTGGTGGCGGAGATCATCTTCAGTTATCCGGGACTTGGGTTCACCCTCTTGAATTCGGTCACGGGACAGGATTATCCACTGATCTCAGCCGCCACCTTGATCATCACGGTGATGGTGCTGTGTGCGAACTTTATTATCGAAATCGTTTACGGCTTCATTGACCCGCGCATTAAGGTGACGCAGGCGGATTAAGGATAGATGCTGTTATGAAACATACATTTCAACAAATTTTTCACTCGGGTAAATTTGTCATCGGTTTTGTTATATTTATGGCCATGCTCCTGATCGTGTTCATTTATCCGCTGATTATCAAAGATCCACCATTGGCAATCATCGGTCAGGGCACATTCTTCCCCCCGGGCATCTACGTTAATACGTTCGACAGCATCAACTCGCCCGTCTATACCATTTTTCTTGATGATGCCGCTGCCAAGCGAATTGCCAGCAAGTTGAATAATGATGATCGCCTTGCCATGAAGGATTGGCTTGTGGCAGATGGGATTCCTGAAATTCAGATCGATGTCACGGATACCAAAAAACTCCTGGATCTGTGGG
>DAIQPZ010000005.1:0-40200 GCA_036787065.1 Anaerolineaceae bacterium | reverse complement strand
CACGCGACTGTCGCCATGACGGATGGATCGAGCATACCGGTCTATAACCCGGTTGACCTGAATACCGGGCTAAATACCATCCTGGTCATCGTGACTGCGCAAGATGGGGTGACGAAGCAGACTTACCAGATCGATTTGACCCGCGAATTGCCTTTATCCGACGATGCGACCCTTCTGTCGCTGACCCTGAGCAGCGGTGTGCTCAATCCCGAGTTTACGCCTGATCAGGTAAATTACCATGTGAGTGTCACCAACGCTGTGAATAGTGTGTCTGTTTCTGCTGTGCCAAACGAAGAACATGCCAGCATCAGCATCGACCCTCACAGCTCGGTCAGTCTCAGCGTGGGACCCAATGTGATCAAAGTGACCGTGACGGCTCAGGATGGTGAGAACCACAAAGACTATACCATTTCGGTCATGCGAGATGCGCCAGTTTCTAACGACGCCAATCTAGCCAGCCTTGAGGTTGATGATGGGAGCAGCCTTGTTGCCCTTAACCCAGAATTTGACACGGGTACCTTGTTTTATACAGCCAGCGTTGAAAATAACGTCACCGGCGTGACGGTAAAGCCAACCACTCAGGAAAGTCACGCGACATACGTAATGAGGGTTAATCTTTGTCCTCTGCCCACTCAAACGGTACCGCTCGAGCCAGGGGAAAATATCATTTTGGTCATGGTCGTTGCGCAGGATGGCCTGTCCCCCAAGACATACCAGATCACGTTGACCCGCGCTTTGCCTTTGTCGAATGACGCGGCGCTCAACGCCTTGAGCATCAGTCATGGGACACTCGATCCAGTTTTTTCTTCAGGAATGACGCATTACACGGCTGAAGTGAATAACGATATAGCCAGCGTGCTTATCACGGCTATACCAGAGGAGAATCACGCGACGGTAGCGATAACTGGCTATTTAATCAAACCGCTCACCAACCAGGTGGCGCTTAATGTGGGGCCAAATACCTTCCTGGTGGTTGTGACTGCGCAAGATGGGGTGACGAAGCAGACTTACCGGATCGACCTGACCCGAGCAGCGCCCTTGTCGAATGATGCGGCGTTGAAGTCCGTGTCTCTTAGCTGTGGGTCGATAACCCCGGACTTCTCGGCCGAGATAACGAACTATGCACTCAATGTTTTATACGATATATTGAGCGTCAGTGTGACCCCATCCGCAAACGAGAGTCAAGCGGTGGTCACGGTGAATGACATCCTTATCCCGTCTGGGAATGCATCGGCCCCTATCGCGTTATGGGTGGGTCAAAATATCATTAACGTGACGGTCACAGCCCAGGACGACATCACCACCCGGACCTACACTATCCTGGTGGTTCGCGCAAAAGCCGACGCCATGCTTGAGTTCGCCAGGCAACCGGTTGGTTTCCTCCATTATGGGCAAACTTTTACGGTAACCGTGGCCTTGCATAACCCTGGAGGGGTCATCATAGAGGCCGCGCTGGCATTGTTGGATGAGATGCACGAAGTTGGGACGGGCGCCACGAATGAAGACGGCTCGTTAACCTTCTCAATCGATCATTTAAGCGTGGGGGAACATTCCATCAGCGCGGTTTTTGCCGGTGACAGCCAGAACAATCCCGTCACCTCAGCCACCATCAGTCTGACGGTGGTTAAAGATGACACTCTGCTGGAGATTGCCAGTGATCTGTCAAAGGCCAGCATCCCGTGGCTTGGCTACGGGGTCGTAATCAGCCTGGCGCCGGTGTATGGGATGGGTACGCCTTCCGGAACGGTGGTGGTAAGAGAAGGAATGGCTTCGTGTACGATCCATCTGGAATCGGCGACCTTGTGCCAGTTGATTTCTACGGGTGGTGGAAACAAGCTGATCACTGCTGATTATTCGGGTGACGACAATTATTATGGCACCAGTGCGAGCGCCAGCCATCCTGTCTTATTCGTCGCTTTCTTGCCGGTGGTGTATTAGGCGTAGACTTTGACCGGCGATACCATCTTTCAAAACCCGATGGGATGAGGCTTGCGCCGCGCTCTTCCACCGGTTAGTGATCGTTTGATAAGCGTTCGCTTAAATCCTCGCCGCGCGCCTTGATACAGCCCCAGTTGCGGGTGTCGCCGGGTTGGGCACGGATGACGACTTTCACGAAGAGTGCCTGCCACCAGGCCAGGCGGAACATCTCCAGCTATCTTCCGTGCCGGTTTGTTCGTTTTCATCATTAGCCATGCTGCCACCGCGCCTGACCACGACGGCTGATCAATCGCTTTCGCATCGTCAAATTCCTGAAGGTTGACGATGCTTTCGCAATTTACACCCTATGCATCCTTCTATAGATCCCCTGTTGCAATTGCTACAACAGGAGGATTATTTTTATGCAGCCTATAGTAATGCCCGTATCCGGTGAACACGACAATATAAACTAATGTCACGATGACCAGGTGAAGACCCGTTTGGCCGTCATTGTTGAAAGCGAAAAAGTTTCCCAACCCGTGTGCAAATCCGAAGAATGCTGCTGAAATCAGCCCGGCTTTCCAGGTCCCATGGGGCAGGAAGGCGCGTTTAGGATGATAACAACTTCAATCGCGCTTGGGTGAACCAAGGGTTGACATTGGCATGCTCTCCAGGTCAAAATTGTGTAATAATTTATTAAGTAATGCGAAATACTTTTAACTTACACTTAAGCCAATGACCTTAATTGCCGTGGTTGAAGATGAGCCCGATATTTGTGAAGTGGTCAGCCTGTATCTCAAACGGGCCGATTACCAGGTGGCCAGTTTTGCGGATGGGCTGTCCGCGCTGGAGGCCTTTAACCGCCAAATGCCGGACCTGGTTATTCTGGATGTCATGCTTCCGGGGCTGGATGGTTTCAAGCTGACGCGCAGCCTGCGCGACCATTCGGATGTGCCCATCATCCTTCTCACCTCGCGCCGCGAAGAGTCGGACCGCATCGCCGGGTTGGAGCTTGGGGCCGATGATTACGTGGTGAAACCTTTTAGCCCGCAAGAGCTGGTCAGCCGGGTACGCGCAATCCTGCGCCGGGCCCGCCCGGAGCCGGCGGACCTGGCTGAAAGCATCCTGGTGTTTAGCGACCTGTCCATCAATCCGCAGACCAGGCTGATCACTTTGGGGCAGCGGGAAGTCGCGCTGACGGCGAAAGAATTTGACTTGCTTTTTTACCTTGCGCGCCATCCGCGCCAGGTATTCACCCGCGATCAACTTCTCGAAAGTATCTGGGGTCTTTCGGATTTTATTGATCCAGGCACGGTCACTGTCCACATCCGCCGTTTGCGTGAAAAAATCGAAAAGGATCCCACCAGTCCGGCGCGGGTGGTGACCGTTTGGGGAGTGGGGTACAAATTTGAGCCATAACGGGATGTCTAAGGGTAAACCCATTTCGCGCACCGTCCTGTTAACCGCGGGAATCGTGCTGATCCTGCTGGTGTCCCTGGCCATTTTCTACTGGTTGATGAGCCCGCCGATGAGCGACCTTTCCCTCATGGCGCAGTTCCTGGGCCTGACCGCGCTGATCTCAATCCTGGTGGGCTTTGGGGCCTACCGTTCGGGTTGGCTTGAACGCGCGCCCTCGTTGCGCTGGGCATTATCCGGCACGTATGTGTTGGCCAGCCTGGTAACTTTCTTCAATGTCTGGCTTACCGCGCGTTTGATGTTTACCAGTCAGCACGATTTGCTCCTGGCAACCGTGCTGCTGCTGTTTGCCGGGGGAATTGCCGTGGCCTTGGGAAGTTTCTTCGCCAATGTGTTTACGGAACGTCTTTCTCGCCTGGAAGATGCGACCTATAAAATTCATAATGGCGATCTTGAAGCGCGTGCCGTGGTCAGCGGTGTGGATGAGATTGCCGCCCTGGGAAGGGCATTTAATTTGATGGCTGAACGCTTGCAGATCGCTGACCAAAAACAGAAAGAGCTTGAAACGCTGCGCCGCGACCTGGTAGCGTGGGCCGGGCACGATCTGCGCACCCCGCTATCCAGCATCCGCCTGTTGGTGGAGGCCCTGGCTGATGGGATGGTCACCGACAAGGAGGTGTCTCAGCAGTATCTTTTGCAAGCCAAGAAGCAGGTCGATCAGCTTTCACTCCTGGTTGACGATCTTTTTCAGGTGTCTCAACTGGATGCGGGGGGTGTACCTTTGAGCCGGGAACCGGCATCGATGTCGGACCTGATTTCGGATACTCTCGAAAGTTTTTCTCGTCTTGCAGAACAACGTGGGGTTCATCTGGAGGGATCGGCGGCGCCTGGGATCGACCCGCTTGTTATGGATGTGCAGCGCATCGGGCGTGTGCTCAACAACCTGGTTAGTAATGCGCTCCAATATACCCCGCGCGGTGGTGATGTGACCATTTGCGCGGAAGTGATGGACACCGGTGTCGAAGTCAAAGTCAGCGATACCGGAGAGGGCATTGTTCCCCAGGATCTCCCCCACGTCTTTGAGCGTTTTTACCGCGGTGACAAATCACGCAGCCGCGCCAGTGGTGGGGCCGGGTTAGGTTTAGCCATCGCGAAAGGCATTGTCGAAGCACACGGCGGTAGTATCCGTGTGGAAAGCGAGCGGGGTAAAGGGACGAAGTTTACCTTTATTTTGCCAAAGGTTTAAGGCTTTCTTTCCCGGGCTGTAAGACTTTCGTAATATTTACTGGTTAGAATTAATATATCTAACTTCTCAATTAAGGGGAGTGCGGGGTATTTGGGCGGGTGAAGCTCACCCAAAACACCCCGCTTCCCCCCTGATTATTGAGAAGTCTACGTATATATATTGTTTTAGAGGTGCCCTGTGCGATCTTTACTGGTTTGGCTGGGGTTGTGTGTGTTGTTTCTCAATGGCTGCGTGCCCGCTAAAAATGTCTCCGCGAGCCAAAAGGTTGCGATATATCCCGATTTGGGTCTGGCTCCGGAGTTGAATAACACAGTCTGGCTGAATACACCTTCACCGCTTCGCCTGGCCGATCTGCGCGGTAAGGTGGTCATTCTGGAAATGTGGACTTTCGACTGTGTCAACTGCCGTAATGTCATTCCTCATTTACAGGAGTGGAATCGGGACTTTACCAATCAGGGACTGGTGATCATCGGCAACCACTTTCCCGAGTTTCAGTATGAAGCCGACCTGAACCATCTCAAGCAGGCGGTAGCGGACCTGGGTGTGACATACCCGGTGGCCCAGGATAATCAAGGTGAAACCTGGCGGGCATACGACAACCAATACTGGCCGACATTGTACCTGATCGATAAACGCGGGCACATTCGATATGTTAACATTGGCGAAGGCGCTTACGACACAACAAAAACCGCCATTCAATCTTTACTGACCGAAAATTAAGCTATTCTTTACCAATAGCTTTTAGAAAGGAGTTTTTAATGGATAACCAAATGAAATCTATGCCGGTGAAATCATCCGAAATCACCCCTAAACACATCTACCTCTCGCGGCGTGATTTCATCAAAACCGCGGGTTTGCTTGCCGGGAGTGTGGCGCTGGCTGCCTGCGCGCCTGCTGTCTTGACCAGCACCCCAACCTCTGCGCCTGTCCAGATGCCAGGGAATCCATCCGTGGCAGGAAAAAAAGACGAGTTGGGCAGTCTGGTCAATTCATTTAAGGACATCACCCATTACAACAATTATTATGAGTTCACCTCTGAGAAAGAAGGCGTGGCGGACCTGGCGGCGGGCTTTAAGACCTCACCTTGGGAAGTCGAAGTAACCGGGTTGGTCAAGAACCCAAAGAAATACGCCGTCGAGGACCTGATCAAAGCCTTCCAGCCTGAAGACCGCATCTACCGGCTGCGCTGCGTGGAAGCCTGGAGTATGGTCATACCCTGGGTAGGGTTTCCCCTTTCTAAGCTGCTCAAAGAGGTTGAACCCACCGCTAATGCGAAGTACGTACGTTTTGAGACGGTATTTAAACCGGATGATATGCCCGGTGAGAAAGATCCGCTTTACCCGTGGCCTTATCAGGAGGGTCTCCGGATCGATGAGGCCATGAATGATCTGGCGATCCTTGCGACCGGTATGTACGGCGGTGAGCTGCCCGCGCAAAATGGGGGCGGCATCCGCCTGGTGGTGCCCTGGAAGTATGGCTTTAAATCCATCAAAGCCGTGATCAAGATTGAGCTTGCGGCGGCCCAGCCCGCGACAATGTGGTCGACTATTGCCTCCAATGAATACGGCTTTTTCGCGAATGTCAATCCAAACGTGGATCACCCGCGCTGGTCGCAGGCCTCCGAGCGCCGCATCGGTGAGTTTTCCCGCCGGGATACATTGCTCTTTAACGGTTATGCCAACCAGGTCGCCAGTCTATACAAGGGGATGGATCTGAAAGTGAATTATTGATGTGAAAAAGGGTCGGTTTAACTTTTTCAAAATCGTCGTTCATCTTGCCGGGTGGTTTCCTCTGGTACAGATAGTCTATGACGCCTTCCACCAACACCTCACGGCTAACCCGATTCAGGCCATCGAGCAGCGCACGGGCATTCATGCGCTTACTTTTTTATTGTTTTCGCTGGCGTGTACACCGCTTAGCGCCGTCACCGGTTGGAGAGCCCTCACCTTGCGGCGGAAGGCCCTGGGTAATTATGGCTTCATGTATGCGGCCTTGCACGTTTTCACTTTTTTTGTGATTGATTACGGGCTCAATCTGGGTGCGATCTGGCGCGATGTGGGTACCAAGATTTATATCATCCTTGGGTTTGTTGCTTTTTTACTGCTGCTGCCGGTAGCTGTCACCTCGTTCCGCTATTGGATGAAGCGCCTGGGTAAAAATTGGAAACGTTTGCACAGGCTGGTTTACATCATTTCCCCTCTGGTTATATTCCATTTTATCCTGGTAGTTAAAGGCAGCCTGCTGCGATTACAGGGCAACCTGATCCAACCATTAGTTTATGGTGGCATCGCCATAGTCCTGCTGCTCTTGCGTATTCCAACGATTAAGAAGGGTCTGATTAACTTTCGCATGCGTGGCATGGATTGGCTGCGGGCGACCAGGCTCCAACGCCTTTTCTCCAGGAGTTAAACCGATAACAGAAGGAACAACCTTTGTGAGTTTTTTGTTTTATTCTGGTTACCAGGTGGACTCCATGAACTGAAATATCCCAGCGTTGTCATTTGCGCCACGCTGGGATATTTTTAATTGGTGTAATCTGGTTTGTAAACTTGTTCGTTACGGTGTGAGTTGCGTCTACGCATCAGTTTTGATCCGTTGGTCGACAGGCCAGGCGCTGGCGCCGATCGAGTTATCCCAAGGATTTTAGGGTCTTTGGGAATTGCCGTGCCGAATCCCCGCATTTTGGGGTGTCTGTGGTGCGAAGCACCCCCACACCCCAAAATGCGGCACATTCCACGGGAAATCCTGGAGCGGGTACCATCGGCGCGTTCAGTATTGGTCACGACGGCAGCCTGACGTCACTGGGCGCCACCGGCGGTTTGCCAATGGTGGGCGGCTACCAGGGCATAGCGGTTTACTAATCTGAAATGGATACGGGGTAAACGACTATCTCGTTCAAACAATAAAACAGGGCGGATGGGATACAACCCCATCCACCCTGTTTTTTGGTTTTTCACAACCGCTCATGCAAGAAATTTAGTTTTTCCAAAGTATGGAATTCCCCGCCGCCTTCATGATTGTTGAACTCGTAGGTCTTAATCTGTTTTTGCCCGGCATAATAGTTGTAAGCCGCAAAGACAGTCGATGGTGGACAGATGTTATCCATCAGGCCGGTTGAAAAGAGTGCGGGGGCGTTGGCACGTGCGGCGAAGCTCATTCCATCGAAATAAGACAGCGTCTTCCAGATCTGATCCACCTGGTCGCGGTGAGCTTTTCCATAGCTGATAATTTCATGATACGGATCGGTATCCACCAGTGTGACTGCCCGGCGGAAATGACACAGGAACGGCACATCTGGCATGACCACTTTCAGGTCGGGAACCAGCCCGGCTGCTGCCAGTGTGATGCCCCCGCCCTGGCTCCCCCCGGTCACCGCAATCCGATCGGGGTCCACCAACGGATGCGAGCGAGCCGCTTCTACCGCCCGAACAGCATCGGTGAACACCCGGCGATAGTAATAGGTTTTCGGATATTGAATTCCGCGGGTCATAAAACCTGGGAAGAAGGGATTGCTGCCCTCCGGTTCCGGGTCAGGCGTATCGCCGTGCGACCAGTTGGATCCCTGTCCGCGGGTATCCATGATGAATGTGGCATATCCGGCAGCGGGATACAGCAGCCAGTTGATTGGGAAGTTCCGACCACCGCCATAGCCGATGTATTCAACCACGCACGGCAGCGGCTTTTTGGTACCAGCCGGCAGCAGCAGCCAGCCCTTGATCGGTTGGCCGGCATACCCGTTGTAGGTCACGTCGAAGACTTCGACCAGGCTCAGGCCGGACTCATACGGGGTAAATCTGGCTGCCAGATCGTGCGCGCGGGATTCCGCCAGGGTGGACTGCCAGAAAGCATCAAAGTCGGCCGGTTCACCAATCTCAGGACGGTAGGTTTGTAATTCATTTAACGGGAAATCATAAAATGCCATATCGAATGCCTTTCAACTGATTTGGGATTTCATACCGTGGAGCAGACGTAGCTTTTGGGATAATTCTACAAAATATGGGGTTCTTCGGGATTTCCACGGCAATTCCTAATAAGTTTCATATCTTATTCGAACAGCTTCCTAAAAAATCCCGTGGGGTTATTCAAGAAATCTTTGGTAATCTTGACGTGTTCTAAATCTTCATATTGGGCTTTGGTGATCTTACCTCCGTCCAGGTTCAAGAGGGTCGCTCCTGGAAAAGCCATGATGATAGGGGAATGGGTGGCGATGATAAACTGAGCCTGTTGATCGACCATTGATTTCAATATAGCCAGAAAAGAAAGCTGTCGTAAAGGCGAAAGGGGGGCTTCCGGTTCGTCCAAAAGATAGAGACCCTGGGGTACAAAACGGGATTGAAACAATTTGAGATAGCTTTCACCATGTGAATGCGCATCCAGGTCTTCGCCATAATCGCGCCGCATGGCGCCTAATTCATTTTGGTACGGTACGCGAGCATAGAGCTGCGCCGTAAGAGAACTATGCGCATAGTCTCGATCGGCATCCTCCAGGTCTTTCTTCAGTTCTTCTTTAGTAGCCGACATCCTTCTGGCATAACCAAAAAAGTCTTCCGAGCGCATAAAGAAACCACGCCGCGTTTTTTTAGTCCATACCAGTTTGAGCTGGTTGGAAAGCGCCCGCACAGAAGAGAGGCTCCGGTCAGTTTCGACACTTTCGCTTCCAACCGTGATCGATCCGGCAGAACAAGCAATGGCTTCGAGCAGGGTGGATTTTCCACAACCATTTTCACCCACCAGAAAGGTCACCTGCGATTCAAAATCGAGTGTGGTCATGGATTCGATCAGCGGAATGTTAAATGGAAAGACACCAGGATTTGCCCCAGGTCCCGTGCGGGTAATCGACCTGAGGTGTATTCCTTTATTCACCCGCGCATCCTGTTTATTCACGGTTTTCCTGTTAATCTTATCCTTCCGTTTATAAGGCTGCCTACCGAATGGCGGGTGGGTTTTCTGCATCGACCCTGGGGTCGAATAAATGAAAATTATCCATGTTAAGCGCCAATTGGACCCGCTCACTGAGGGTGAAACGGGTGCGCGGGTCGACTCGCGCGACAAAATTGTGCTTCCCGCTCACCATATGAAGCATTATTTCATAGCCCAACATCTCAATGACATCCACCCTCGCTTCCACCGGTTCGGCGTGTATCCCTGGCGGGACAAAGCCAGGGTTATGGAAATCTTCAGGGCGCACCCCAAACAGGATCGGCCGGTCTGTATAAGACAGGTATCGGGCTGCCCGATCTGGCGGAACTTTAACGGCAAAATCACCGGTATCCACGTATAAACCGCTGCCATCCTGGCGCAGCTTTCCCGGGAAGAAATTCATGGCAGGAGAACCGATGAAACCCGCCACAAATTTATTGGCAGGGTTGTCATACAGATTTTGGGGCGTATCCAACTGCTGTACCACACCCTGGTTCATCACGGCGATGCGGCTGGCCATCGTCATCGCTTCAATCTGGTCGTGTGTCACGTAGATGAAGGTGGTTTGCAGGCGCTGGTGCAGTTTGCTGATCTCGGCCCGGGTCTGTACCCGCAGCCTGGCGTCCAGGTTAGAGAGCGGCTCGTCGAACAGGAACACTTTGGGCTCTCGTACGATTGCCCGGCCCAGGGCCACCCTTTGTGCCTGCCCGCCTGAGAGTTCCGCTGGTTTGCGTTTGAGCAGCGTTTCGATCCCCAGGCTCAGGGCGGCTTCTTCCACTCTCCGCCGGATTTCGGGTTTAGGTGCTTTATGCAGTTTGAGGCCCAAGGCCATATTGTCGAACACACTCATGTGTGGATAAAGTGCATAAGATTGGAACACCATGGCAATATCTCGGTCCCTGGGTTCCAGATCGTTGACCACCCGATCCGCGATCAACACCTGTCCCCGGGTGATTGGCACAAGTCCAGCTAAGCACAGCAGCGCGGTCGTCTTGCCGCAGCCGGAAGGACCCACGAGCACGAGGAATTCTTTATCTTCAACTTTGATGTTCAGATCATTTAACGCGATAATATTCCCGAACTTTTTCCAAACGTGGTCAAACGTTACACTCGCCATCACATCCTATTATTTTGAGAGCGTTTGGCAACTACCTTGATGACAGGGTTCCCTGCCTGCTTTCTGCTCAAATGTGCAGAGGATGAAGGCCGGTTCCGCGAGCTCCCTTTACGAAAACATTTATTTTTTTCTTGTGAGAGTATTATAACGCGGGAAAATTTTGCGCGCCTGGGAACCAATATCAAGCCCTTTGGCCAACCGGATCAGTTTGTGTCTGGGGTCCTTACCGGTTTAGCCGTAACCTGATGGTCCTTGGGTTCGGGTCGATCCTGGTAGGCGTCTGGCTGTGGTTGGGTGCGCTTTCGCCATTGTTGGGTGTGGCAGCTTTCATGGTGATTACCGATCGCTGGAATATCCCTATTGAAGAAAGCCAGGTGAAAAATAAATTTGGCCAGGCCTACACAGCCTGTTGCCTTAGGACCGGGCGTTAGATTTCATTATAAAATGGCGTCCGGCTGCCAGGGGACGAATTCCTGCTCTGGAAGCCCATGGTTTTCACTGCGGGTGGGCTGGCCAGACGCGGTGGCGATCACCAGGTCCAACAGATCCTGGCTGGCGCCCTCCCAAGATTGACCTTCAAGAACCAGGCCCGCATTGAAATCCATATCGTCTCGCATGCGTTCAAACAGGGCCGTATGGCTGGCGACTTTGATACACGGGGCCACCGCTGACCCGAAGACAGACCCACGCCCGGTGCTAAACACGATCAGGTTACACCCCCCTGCCAATTGCCCGGTAACGGAAGCCGGGTCATTGCCTGGGGTATCCATGAAGACCAGGCCTGGCCGGTCAATCCACTGGCTGTAGCCGTACACGCCATTCAATGGGGTGACGCCAGCTTTAGCCACCGCCCCGAGTGATTTTTCAAAGATGGTGGTCAACCCCCCGGCTTTGTTACCCGGTGTTGGGTTGTTGTCGATACTAAAACCGCGCAGCCTGGCTTCGGCCGACCACCATTCAAAGCGCTCGATCAACTTTTCTGCCAGATCAGGGGATGTGACCCGCCGGGTGAGCAGGTCTTCGGCGCCGAAAATCTCGGGGGTTTCAGCTAACGCCGCGGTCCCCCCTGCGTTGATAATCTGGTCTATCACCCGGCCAATCAAGGGGTTGGCGCTGATGCCTGACCAGCTGTCGCTTCCACCGCATTGCAAGGCGATGCTGAGCGCTGAAAGCGGCTGGAGCGTCCTTTCGAGCGCATTTACCTCCGGCAGCCTGTCCTTAACCCAACGGATACCGGCTTCCACCGTCGCGGTGAAACCGCCCTGGTCTTGAATTACTAAAGATCCGGGTCCCATTAAGACTAACTCGCCCGGCCGGTATAACGGCTGGCATTCGCTGACCTGGTTCAGCTCGCAGCCCAGGCCGACAAACAGCGCTGCGGCAATGTTGGGGTTGCGTGCCAGGTGGGCCAGGGTGCGCCGAAGGTAGGTGTGTGAAATCCCCCCGGGTGGGAGGGAACACCCGGAATGGTGGGTGATTGGGATAACGCCATCCACGTGGGGGAATTCGGCTAATCGTTCAGGGGGAAAGGCGTGGGCAATCTGGCTGACCACGTGGGCGGAACAATTAACTGTGGATAGGATGGCGATCAAATTGCGCGTGCCAACCTTCCCATCCGCACGGACATAACCGAGAAACGATCGCCCGGATGGAACGGGGATGAGCGCATCGACCACCTGCCATGTATAGCTCCGCGCAGCCATATCCAATGATAAATTGTGGCTGTGGACCCAACTTCCTGCGGTGATATCGGTGCTTGCCTGGCCAATCACCTGTCCATACCGCATGACCGGGCTCAAGCGGGGGATATCTCGCAGGGCGATTTTATGCCCGGCTGGAATGGGTTCACGCACCTGAAAGGGTTTCTCACCGATAGGCTCGATCCAGTCTCCAGGTTCAAGATCGCGCCGGGCAATGGCTATCTGGTCGGTTGGATGGAGGTGAATCATGTTGAGATTTGTCATTTATGCCAGCCTTTTCAGTTCCTCATAAGCGATCAGGTTGGCGGGGTCGATCGCCAACACCTGGCCAAGGGCACTTTTGGCGCCGGGCCGGTCATTCAGACCCAGGCACGCCAATCCGACCAGCAGGATGAAATAGGGCTGCTGGGCTTTCTTCGGGTCTTCTTCAAAGGTAGGATTAGGATTGCCATAATAGAAGTAATTGGATTTGTGCCCTGTTTCTACCAGGATGGCGGCGTGTTTCTTCATCTCGGTCAGTTTGGACCGGCCTTCATCCACTCGGCCCAGGCGAGCCAGCGCCAGGCCCTGGTAATAATCGACCGGTGAAATGCCCCAGCCTTTCGAAGCCAGCACTTTTTCATAGGCCTCACGCGCTTTTTCCGGGTTGCCAAGGGACGCCTGTGCCAGACCGGAAAAGTACAACAGTTGGATCGTTTCCGCTTCGGAAGGCAGCTCGCCCAGGTGGGCGGGAAAATTCAATCCGACCTCGAAGTGTTTGAGCGCGCCGGTCGCATCGCCTTCTTCGAGGGCTTTGCGACCTGACAGCCAGCAGGCGCTGGTATACTGGCCTGCCACCGAGCCTTCACCACCTTCCCACGGGTGGAAGCTGCGGCTGCCCGAAAGCTCCAGGGCCTTTTCGGGTTGGCCGGTGCGGTTGTAAAGCACCATCAGCTCCAAGGCCAGGTCATCCCGTTTGGCCACCACCTCAGGCTGGCTCAGGAAACGCGCCAATCTGTCTTCTGGCGCTACCGCTTTGCGCTGCAGCAGGAAATCCAGCTCAAGCAGAAGGCGCGGTTCGGCGGGATTGGCGGCGACAGCCTTCTCGAAATAGATTAGCGCCTGGTCGAGATCTTTCGCATGGTTATAGGCGGCCAGACCAAGGTTGCGCCAGGGGATAGAGAAGGCAGGATCGATAGCAGTAGCCTTTCCCCACAGCTCAACCGCTTCGGCGTAACGTTTCTTGTCATAGTAAAGGTTGCCCAGGTAATAATAGGCCCTGGCATCCGTGGGGGCTGCGTTGAGGGTGTCTTGAAGTACGAGCATCTCTTCCAACCGCCAGGGGAAGCAGTAATCCGGTGCTGCTCCTGCAGCCATCTTCTGCCAATCGGCGGCTCGCGGACTGTCACCTGCCCGCCGAGCCAGGAAGCTCAGACTGTATGCGACCATCGGATGGCATGGTTTAAATCTGGCGGCTGTACCGAGTAATTGCTCGGCCTCTTCGTCAAGGCCAGCCATAACGTAATCCAGGGCAATATCGAGGTAGGTCTGTGATTCATCTCGCATCAGTCCCATCATTTCCGCCAACCGGGCTGTTTTCTGAGCCGGATCGAGCAGCGCCAGCTCAAAACGCGCCCAGAAATCGAGCGGGTCGAGTGCAATGGATTCGCGCATCAGCTTTTCAGCGGCTGCGGTCTGGCTGGTATGGCGTAGAACTGCGGCTTTGAGGGCGCGCGCTTTTGCATTTTGCGGGTTACTTTGCAGCGCGCGGTCCAGATGGTCGAGGGCTTTGGCGGTGTTCTTACGTACCAGGTCAATTTGCGCCAGGTTGTAGAAACTGGCCGACTGCCAGGCATAATTCCAGGTGGCCTTGTAGAAAGCCCGGTAGGCCTCGTCGAGGCGACCCTGGTACTGCAAGCAAAGCCCCAGGTTGTAGTGGGGTTCGCCGTCGTACGGGTTAAAGTTGCGCGAAGTCAGCCGTTTGATCGCTTTTTGGAAATAGGTTTCGGCTGTGTTGAAATTCCCACGGCGCAGCTCAATTTTACCCATACCCAGGTTGCAGCGCGAATCGCCCGGATCGCGCTGTAGTGCTTCCTCCCAGTAAAGCTCAGGTGCGATCCCCGGGTGGCGGTATTGTTGGAGATGCAGCCCGATCAGAAACAGGTCTTCAATCGTCTCCACGTCTTTGGGTTCCGCCGGCGCCTGGTATGGTTCTGGCATGGCGCCGTCCCAGGGTTCCTCAGGTTGGTAGCGGATGATTTCTTCGCCCGCCTGGCTGCAAATGCACAGGAGCAAGTCGTTTTCCTTCAAGCCAGCGGGCAGCGGGATTTCACGGGTAAAAGGTTTTCCAGGTCCCAGGTCGATTTTTGCTTCAAAGAGGGATCTTTCACTTGCGCTGAGGGTGACACACGCCCGATTGAAATCCTCGGTCGCATAAACTCCAAACTGGGCCATCCCGTCCTTGATTTCCAAATTGACTGCCCCACGCAGATTAGCATTCTTCAACCCGCCGATCTTTTGCACCGGGAACCAGAACTGGCTGAAGGTTCGGGTTTCATAGGGCATGATCCAGGAGAAATCGGGCTGGTTATCGGTATAAACGCCGGCCATCAGCTCGAGATACTCGCCTTCTTCGGTGAGGTCGTATAAATTCTTTTGCCATTGGTGTCCAAATGGACCATTACCCCAGGTAAAATATTTTTTACCACCCGAGATACCGGCGTCGGCCACGTGCACGACCCCGGCGCCGCGGATGTGATCGTAACCGCCGAAGAATTCGTACTTTGATTCGGCGGCGAAGAAGGAAGTGGCTCCGGGTGAATTGAGCCAATAGCTGATATCGGTACCTTCGCCATAATTATTGCCGAGGAACGGCCCCTTGCCAATGGGGAATTCGATCACCGGATTTTTGGAGTGAAAAACTGCGTGATGGACGTCTGGAGGGAAGATCACCTGGTATTTTTCATTGATTGGTACACCCGCGTTGGCCCACCAGAGGAACGTTTGGGGAAATGGCGTGCGGTTGAACAGGCGTACCTTGGTTTCAACCAGGGCTTTGCCGGGATAAAGGGTGATTCCTACCATGCCTTTCGTGCGGTTGAGCGGTTCGTGCTCGCCCATCCACACGGTCCGGCTGCCATCCGCGCCTTCCTCGATCACGAAATCGGTTGGGTCGAACGTGGTCGGCCGGTGGTGTTGGGGCCAGTTGAATTCAACCCCACCCGAGATCCACGGGCCAAACGTGCCAATTAAAGCCGGTTTGATCACCTGGTGGCGGTAGAAGAAATCATAACTGTTGGTCTTATCCTGACCTGTGTAAATCCGCCCGCCCAGTTCGGGCAGCAGCACCATTTTTACATATTCATTCTCGAGGACGACCGCCTGGTAGGTCTGATCGACCTTCTCGCTTGAGATCTGGTCGATGAATGGATGCGGGTAAATGTTCCCCTTGCTGCCTTGAACGTTGCGCGTCTCAAAAAACATCGGGTTAGGTTCAGGCGCAAGAGCTGGATAGGTGGGGATGACCATTGGCTCTATCCGGGCGGAAACAGGTTTGGGTGAATTTGGTTTCATCTAGCATTGTCCTTTAGGAACAGGCAAGGATTAGAGAGATATACACTAGCATAAATCCTATCTCGAATCGGGCAGGTGGTCAATATGATAAGCACTGATAAGCACTTCTCATCCATGCGAGGGATTCGAGCAAGGAATAAAGGTCCTCGGTAATGAATAATTGTCCGAATTGACAGGAGCTGTACCCCGTGCTACAATAAACCTGTAATGACAGGATGATAAGTCTAGCTCTTTACACTTCCCTTGCGAAACGTCTCTGTATGTCAAATTCCGCTGACCAGGCCTTTGTGCTAAAAGCCATCAACCTTAACAGCCCTGTGCCGTATTATGCCCAGGTAAAAGAGGTATTGAAGGAAAGCATCGGGCATGGACAGCTCAAACCAGGCAACCAACTGCCGGGTGAAACGGACCTGTGCGCGATTTTTTCGGTCAGCCGGACGGTGATCCGCCAGGCGTTGGATGAGCTTGAGTACGAAGGTTTAATCAGCCGACGCAAGGGTAAAGGCACTTTTGTGGCTGAGCCCAAGATCGTCGAGGGTCTGGCGCAAAAGTTGACCGGTTTTTTTCAGGATATGTCAGAACGTGGATATCCACCGACCAGCCGGATCCTCAAACAGGTTCAGGCTCCGGCTTTACCCAGGGTAGCAGGCTATTTGGGTTTACCGCCGGGCCAAACGGTGGTCGAAATTGAGCGTTTGCGGTTTGTCCAAAATGAACCGCTGGTTCTTGTAACCACCTATCTCCCATACCCGCTGTGTAAAGAGCTGCTAGACCTGGATTTATCCAACCAATCTTTGTATGCCCTCCTCGAGCAGCGTTTGGGGTTGGTGATTGCACGAGGTCACCGTTTTTTAGAAGCGGTAGCCGCCAGCCCTTACGAAGCAGGTTTTCTGCAGGTGGAAGTGGGCGCCCCGCTTATGCTGCTGGACAGTGTCAGTTACCTTGAGGATGGCACGCCGTTGGAGTATTACCACGCCCTGCACCGGGGTGACCGTTCCCGCTTTGAAGCGGAGCTCATTCGAGTGCGTGAACCGCGGGTTTGACCTTGGGATCCTGGCCTGAAACTGAAACAGGCTTAGGCCGTTTGTCGTTCAATGGAGAACCCTGATGGGAGCTAAATTAATCCTTGCTCACGATCTTGGCACCACCGGTGACAAAGCGTCGCTATTTGATAGCGAGGGAAACGCCCGCGTCAGCACTTTTTCGGGGTATCAGACCGATTACCCGCGCCCAAACACCGTTGAACAAAATCCTGAAGATTGGTGGAACGCTGTCTGCGCATCGACCCAGGCGCTTTTAGCCACGCAGCACGTGGCGCCCGCTGAGATCGCTTGCATCGTATTCAGCGGGCAGATGATGGGCTGTGTGCCGGTTGACCGCCAGGTAAGGCCCCTTCGGCATGCCATCATCTGGGCGGATACGCGCGCGATGGCAGAGGCGGACCAGTTGATCGAACGCGTTGGAAGCCAGGCGGTTTACCAGATCACCGGTCACCGGGCCAGCCCTTCTTATTCGGCTGCCAAGATCATGTGGGTGCGCGATCACGAGCCCGAGTTGTTTGCCCAGGCGCATAAATTCTTACATGCCAAGGATTTCATCGTAGCTCGCTTGACCGGACAATTCGTCACCGATTATTCGGATGCCTCGGGCATGAACCTGTATGATTTAAAAGCCAGGGATTGGTCGCCAACCATCCTGGATGCGATAAAACTGGACCGGGACCGGCTGCCCGACCTGCACCCTTCGACCGATGTGGTGGGTGAGGTGTCCATCCGCGCGGCGAGTGAGATCGGTCTGGCGCCTGGCACGCCAGTGGTCATCGGTGGGGGTGATGGCCCATGCGCAGCTACCGGCGCTGGGGTAGTACGCGAAGGTGCGGCGTATAACTATCTGGGCTCCTCTTCATGGATCGGTATCGCCACGCGTGAGCCGGTTTACGACCCGACCATGCGCACCTTTACCTTCGCGCATCTTGTGCCCGATCTGTTCACACCCACCGGCACCATGCAGTCCGCAGGGGGCTCTTACCAATGGCTTCGTGATACTTTCTGTTTACCGGAAAAAGAGGCCGCCGAACGTCTAAACCTGAGCCCATACGAGTTGATGAACCTCCAGGCGGAGGCGTCCAAGCCCGGCGCAAACGGGCTGCTCTTTCTCCCCTATTTATTAGGCGAGCGCAGCCCACGCTGGAATCCAAATGCGCGCGGGGCTTATTTTGGGTTGACCATGTCGCACAACCGGGCGGATATTATCCGCGCCACCCTGGAAGGCATCACCTTTAATTTACGTGTCATCCTCGAAGCCTTTGAGGACCAGGGAGCGCATATCGAAGCCATGCGTGCCATTGGTGGTGGGGCTAATGGGCGGGTCTGGCGCCAGATCATGGCGGATATTTACGGCAAACCCATACTCCGCCCGGCTTTGCTGGCTGAGGCCACCTCACTGGGCGCGGCGCTGGCCGGGGGCGTTGGGGTTGGCATTTTTAAAGATTTCAGCATCGCCGAAGCGCTGACGCCCATCGTGGACGTGGTCAACCCGAACCTGGCGCTCAAACCACTCTATGACCGGATGTATTCACTTTTTAACCGCACCTATTCAGCGCTCGAACCATTGTATGCTGATCTGGAG
Source organism: Anaerolineaceae bacterium (assembly GCA_036787065.1). GTDB lineage: Bacteria > Chloroflexota > Anaerolineae > Anaerolineales > Anaerolineaceae > JAJYIW01. The sequence goes on along the minus strand of DAIQPZ010000005.1, from coordinate 21,704 downwards.
AAGAGTTAACCAATAAGGAGGATCCGAAATGGATATGCAGCTTAAAGATAAAGTGTGTGTAATCTCTGGAGGCAGCGTGGGTATTGGCCTGGCAGTAGCTCAGGCATTGGCCAAAGAAGGTGTTCACCTGGCATTGGTTGCCCGGCACGAAGAGCGCCTGGCTCAGCAAGCCGATCAAATCGCCGTGGATTATGGGGTCAAAACGATTGGCATCGTGGCAGATGTGTCAAAGGCTGAAGAGATTGAAAAAGTTGTGGCTGAGACTGAAAAAGCCTTTGGCGGGGCGGATATTTTGATCAATAACGCCGGCACGGGCAGCAATGAAACTGTGGTGGAAGCCCCGGACGAGAAATGGCAGTATTACTGGGACCTGCACGTCATGGCAGCGGTGCGCCTCGCGCGTGGTCTTGTCCCAGGTATGCGCCGGCGGGGAGGCGGGATTGTGATCAACAATGCTTCGATCTGCGCCAAACAGCCGTTATTTTATGAACCGATTTATAACACCACCAAGGCCGCTCTGATGATGTTTTCCAAATGCCTGGCGAACGAGTTGATCAAGGATAACATCCGCGTCAACTGCATCAATCCCGGGTTAATCTTGACCCCCGATTGGAAAAAGACTGCCGGGCAGCTCACTGCCGGTACCGGTCAGACTGCCGATCAATACCTGGATAAGCTGGCCAAGGAACTGACCCCTATCGGCCGATTTGCCACACCCGAAGAGCTGGCAGATTTCTTCGTGTTCCTGTGCTCGCCGCGATCCAGCTACTGCGTCGGTTCCACGTATTACGTGGACGGCGGCTGGTTGAATGTGGTTCCCTGAAACAATCCCCCTGCCTGGGAAGAGTCGAGGCAGGGTGAGTTTACGAGACTTAGGAAAGTCTCGTTTAAAAATAATCAGTCAAGGAGAAAACCTAATGAAACAGGCGGTTATGACTGCACCAGGTAAGATCGAAATTCACGATGTTTCTATACCTACTCCAGGTCCGGGTGAAGTGCTGCTCGAGATCCAGCGTATCGGCGTGTGCGGATCGGACATCCATGTTTACCATGGCAAGCATCCTTACACCAGTTATCCGGTGGTTCAAGGTCACGAATTTTCTGCCACGGTGAAAGACATTGGGGCAGGTGTCATCGGGTTGGCCCAGGGAGCCAAGGTGACCTCAATGCCGCAGATTGTTTGTGGCGAGTGCGCCCCGTGTAAGCGCGGCGACTATCACATTTGTGACCATTTAAAAGTGCAGGGCTTCCAGGCACCAGGCTGCGCCCAGGAATTTTGGGTGACCCGCGCCGACAGCATTATCCTCCTGCCGGAGAATTTTTCCTTCGAGCAGGGCGCGTTGGTGGAACCCCTGTCTGTGGCAGTCCACGCGGTTTCAAAGGCAGGTCCGATCCGGGGAAAAAATGTAGCCGTTATGGGCGCGGGACCCATCGGCAACCTGGTCGCGCAAACGGCGCGCCAATCGGGCGCCAATGTGCTGATCAACGATTTAAGTGCTTATCGCCTGGATATAGCGCGCCAGTCTGGTGTGACCGCCACGTGCAATGCCCGTGAAGAGACTCTGGACCAGGCTTCGGAGCGAGTTTTTGGCAAGGCTGGCTTTGATGTGGCCCTGGAATGCGTGGGCGTTGAGCCGACCATGACTTCAGCCATCTCAACCATCCAAAAAGGCGGGACGATTGTGATGGTTGGGGTGTTTGGCGAAAAACCGCGTGTCGATCTGGGATTGGTCCAGGACCGCGAATTGACCTTGCGCGGCACATTGATGTACCAACGCGGCGACTACCTGCGCGCAGTGGAACTGATTGCTTCCGGTGGCGTGGTCACCGCCCCCTTGATTTCCAAACATTTCGCCATGGACGATTACCTGGAAGCCTACCACTTCATTGAAGCCCAGGGTGAAAAATCGCTCAAGGTCTTCATCGACATTCACGAATAAAATGGTAAAAAGCTATTTGGTCGGTGTTGATTTGGGAACGAGCGCAACGAAAGCCGCGCTCTACCATATCGATGGGTCCCTGGTTGCGGAGGCCAGCGCGGAAGTACCGTTGTATTACCCTGCGCCTGGCGCGGTCGAGCAGGAAAATGACGACTTCTACACCTCCGCCGCGACCACCGTACGCCGCTGCCTGGCGACGTCGGGTGTCTCTCCACGGGATGTGGCGGCGATCGCCTTCGACAGCCAGATGGCGGGGGTGGGCTCGGTCGACGCGGAGTTCCAACCCGCCACTCGTTTTGATTCCTGGTTAGATAGTCGCTGCCAGCCGTATATCGAAGCGCTCGATCGCCAGGCGGGTGAAAAGATCACCCGGCTCACCGGCTGCCCGCCCACCGTCGATCATGGGCCTAAGATGATGTGGTGGAAAAATGAGGCGCCGCACAGCTACCAGCGCGTGGCCAAATTTATCATGCCGGCCGGTTATGTGGCCGGGCGGTTGGCGGGTTTGAATGCCGGCCAGGCCTTCATCGACCACACGTTTATCCATTTTTCAGCCATGGCGGACGCTCAGGCGGTTGCCTGGTCACCAGAGTTGGTGCACCTTTTGGGAATCGATCCCGATAAGCTGCCGCGCATCGTGTGCCCCTGGGACGTGATTGGCGAGGTGACCGAAAAGGGGGGCGTCGACTTTGGCCTGGCGCCGGGCACCCCCATTGCCGCGGGCGCGGGCGATACGGCGGCTGGCGCCCTCGGCGCAGGTATTGTCCGGCCTGGGATGCTGCTGGATACCGCCGGTACTGCGGCCGTCCTGGCCGGCTGCACCAGCTGCTTTACTGCCGACGTTGAAAATCGGGCGCTGCTGACCATGCATTCGGTAATCCCCGGTTTGTGGCTGCCTCTCGCCTATATCGCGGGGGGCGGGTTGGTCCAACGCTGGTTCCGGGATACTTTTTTCAACACGCTGCGCGGCCAACCGCAGCCTTTGGAAGATAACCTGTACGATGCCATGGCTGGCCTGGCGGCGGAAGTATCTCCAGGCGCGGATGGGTTGTATTTCTCACCCCACCTGGGTGGGCGGATCTGCCCGGCCGATCCGGGCATGCGGGGCGCCTGGATGGGATTTACCTGGGGGCATACCCAGGCGCATTTCCTGCGCGCTGCCCTTGAGAGTGTGGCTTATGAATATGCTTTCTACTTGAAAATTCTGCGCCGGTTGATCCCAAACCTGGAATTGATCGAAGCGCGCGTGATTGGCGGTGGAGCCAATAATGGCTTGTGGAACCAGATCAAGGCGAATGTGTTGGGCGTGCCTTACCAACGCCTGGCGCGCGCCGAGTTTGCCACCTGGGGCTGCGCGCTGATCGCGGGTCGCGCGGTCGGGTTGTATTCTGATCTGGCTGGGGCAGCCGAAGCCAGCCTTGAGCGGCGAGGTGGTCAGGTGGCCCCGCAGCCTGAATTGACCCGGGTTTACCAGCCCATGATCGAGCGTTACATCCAATGGCAGCAAACACAGAGCAGCGCCTATCGGCTGCTCTCAAAAAAATAAAATGTTACTGCTCACACTCACATGAATAAAACCCGAATTTGAGGTAATTGCGGGTGCGAAGCACCCGCAATTACCTCAAATTCGGGCCTTTTTCACAAGAGCTTGAGTAGTAGAATAAATAAAACAAGGAGTCTATTTTGAAGAATCATCCGATCCGAGTTTGCCTGGTCGGCGCCGGCCGGGCCGGAAAAGTGCATGCCAACAGTCTAGCAAACCACCTGCCGTCGGCTCAACTGGTCGCTGTGGTGGACACATCGGGCCCGGCCAGAGATGGCATGGGAGAAGAATTTGGAGTCGAGGTTTCATCTCGCTTTGTTTCTCTCGAAGAAGCGCTGGAAAATTCGACCTTCGAGGCGGTGGTGATTACCACGCCCACCTTCACTCACGCGACGTTGGCAGTGACGGCTGCCAGCGCCGGGAAGCATGTATTCCTCGAAAAACCGATGGCTCTCAACCTGGCCGAATGCGACGCGATCATCTCGGCCACCGCCAAAGCAGGCGTGGCGCTTCAGTTGGGTTTTATGCGCCGCTTTGATCCCGAGTTCAGCGCCGCCGCCAAACGTATCCAGGCGGGTGAAATTGGTCGGCCGATGATGGTCAAGTCCTTAACTCACGGCCCTGGCCTCCCACCCGCCTGGGCGCGAGATTTGAAGACGTCCAACGGCGCCCTGGCGGAAGTCAACAGCCACGATTGGGACTGCGTGCGCTGGTTGATGGCTGATAATTACGAGCGGGTTTATGTGGAAGTAGCCAACTTCAAGGGCCCGGCCAATCACGTAGATACACCCCATTTCTATGACAATGACCTGGTCAATATCCGTTTTGAAAAGGGCGGGTTGGGGAGCATTTCAGGCATCTGCCCGTGCGCTTATGGTTACGATGCGCGGGTCGAAATTGTGGGCGAATTGGGCATCATGACGATCGGGGAACTGCGGGGCCAGGCTGTCGTGGTGTGCACCAACCGTGACCAGGGCCTGATCACCCCCATCTTCCGAACCTGGCCGGAGCGGTTTGCCTGGGGTTACATTCATGAAATGGCGCATTTTATCGACTGCATACGCACAGGCACGACCCCGTGCGTGGGCGGTGATGAAGGCCGCTGGGCGGTGGCGGGGGTGCTCGCGGGGACGCGTTCATTCCTTGAGGAGCGCCCGGTAAAGCTGGCCGAGATTTTTGCGGAGAATGGAGAAGGTGGCGTATGTTAGCTGCTGTGTACCATGGTCCGGGTGATCTACGCGTTGAACAGGTCCCCATGCCCGCGGTGGGTCCTGGGGAAGCCCTGGTGCGTGTGCTCAGCGCCAGTATTTGTGGAACAGACCTGCGCATCTTTCATGGTGGGCATCGCAAATATCCTGCGGGGACGGTGCGCATTCCCGGTCATGAGGTGGTGGGTACCCTTGAAGAACTTGACCCAATCATTGCTGGCCTGAATAAGGGACAGCGCGTTTTTGTAGCCCCCAACATCGGCTGTGGTCACTGCCGCCAGTGCGTCACGGGCAACAATAACCGCTGCGCAAATTATGATGCCATTGGTGTCACCCTGGACGGCGCTTTTGCGGAATACGTGCGTATCCCGGCGGCGGGGGTCCAGCAAGGCTGCCTGATGCCGGTCAGCGACCAGGTTGATCCGGCGGTCGCGGCGCTAATTGAGCCGTTTGCGTGCGTTCTGCGGGGTCAAAATGCCTTGAGCATTCACCCGGGTGAGGTGGTGCTGGTGATGGGCGCCGGGCCGATTGGGATGATGCACACCAAGCTGGCCCACCTGCGCGGCGCTGGACGGGTGATCGTTAGCGAACCCAATCCAACTCGCCTGGTTCAGGCCGGCGCCATGGGGGCAGACCGTCTGGTCAACCCACTTTCTGAGGATCTGGCTGCCATCATCGCTGAAGAATCGTCGAGTCAGGGAGCGGACGTGGTGATTGTCGCGGCTCCGGCCCAGCGGGCCCAGGAAGATGCGTTGAAACTGGCAGGGATTGGCGGGCGGATTAATTATTTTGGCGGCCTGCCCAAGGATCGCTCCACAATCAACTTCGATTCAAACCTGGTGCATTATAAAGAGCTGGTTATTACCGCTACCACCGCCTGCAGCACGGCGGACTGCTGCCAGGCGGCAGAGATCGTTAACTCAGGCCGGGTTGACCTGTCTGACCTGGTCAGCCTGCGTTTCCCTTTGAGTCAGGCCAGCGATGCCTTTGCAGCCGCCGAAAATGGGCGTTCGTTCAAAGTCGTTTTGCAGCCTTAATTAATGTCAGTTCGGATTAACTGTCAAAGCATAAAATGTCTGATGGAGCGGTTTGTCATCCTGAGTGGCCCAGGCTTTGTTGGACCGGCGAAGGATCTACTCATCAAAAGGAGAGATGCTTTGGGTTAAAAACCGGCCCTCAGCATGACATTTTCAATACCACCGCACTTATCCCGACCTGGCGTAAATGAGTTGTTCAGACCGGATTTGACCACGTGAAAGCCAACATATGGATTGAATGGAGAGTGATTGATGTCTGATTTACCCTTTGCTTACGATCTGGATGGTTCGACCGGCTTACCCTCCCATTTCGATGCGCATACCATCCGCAAATTATCTTCCATGAAGGGCCAGTTCAACGATGCCAATGCTTATGCGCGACTATTGGCCGAGGAAGACACAGTTTTATATGAAGTATACGAACTGTCACGCCCACATCTGACGGGAGAGCTGCTCTCGGGGATTTCCGTGATCCACGCAGGGACGGTCGGGGATGAATTCTTTATGACCAAGGGCCATTTTCATGCCGTGCTGGAAACGGCCGAGGTGTATTATGTCCTTCGGGGACAGGGGTTTATGGTGATGGAAAACCCCGAGGGCGATGGGCGCGTGGAAGAATACCACCCGGGGCGCGTGGTCTACGTGCCACCCCGCTGGGCACACCGTTCGGTCAACACCGGGATGGCTGACCTGGTCTTTTTCTGGGTCTATCCAGGCCATGCGGGTCACGATTACGGTACGATCGAACGGCGGGGTTTCGGCAAGCTGGTTGTGCGGACACCGGACGGCGTGAAGATCATTGACAACCCGCGCTGGGCCGCGCCGGGCGCCAGGTCACAAGGATAGGGGCTGCCATGGACCTAAAAGAATGTCGCCTGTTGGTGACTCCTACTTCGTTTGGAAAAAATAATCCCGCAATGCGCCGGGATCTGGAAGAATTGGTGGGTGAAGTCATCTACAACCCGACCACTCGCCCATTGAGCTCAGCCGAACTGGCTGGTTTGCTGCCCGGGTGTCATGGCTATATCGCCGGTCTGGATGAAATTGACCGGGCCGCTCTGGAGCGATCCGACCGTCTGATCGTGATTGCCCGATACGGGGTAGGGGTGGATAATGTGGACCTGGCAGCGGCACGTGAGAAGGGTATCCAGGTTACCAATACGCCAGGGGCGAATTCTGTCTCGGTGGCTGAGCTAACCGTGGGTTTCATTTTAGCCCTGGCGCGCCAGATCCCTGAGGCGTGTGGGATAACGCGCCAGGGCGGTTGGCCGCGTCTGAATGGGCTTTCTCTGGAGGAGAAGGTGGTAGGGTTGATCGGCTTTGGCGCCATCGGCAAACAGGTGGCTCGCCGATTGGCCGGGTTTGACTGCCATATACTGGCTTATGATCCATTTCCAGATCTGGGTGCAGCCCAAAAATTGGGTGTTGAGCTGATACCGTTGGAACAGCTTCTTGGGCTGGCAGATTTTGTCTCGCTCAATCTGCCGCTGCTTGCGGAAACACGCGGCATGGTGAATGTGGATTTTCTGGCGAAGATGAAGCCTGGATCGCACCTGATCAACACCTCGCGCGGTGAGTTGATCGACGAGCAGGCTCTGCTCCAGGCGTTGAACTCGGGCAGATTGCGCGGAGCGGCGATCGATGTGTTCACGATAGAACCGCCGGGCGCGGATAACCCGCTTTTTGCACTACCCCAGGTGATTGTCACTCCGCACTGCGGCGCGCACACCGATGGGGCGATCAATAATATGGGACGCATGTCCCTGCATGACTGTCTGGCCGTTTTACGCGGTGAAGAACCCCGATACCGTGTGGTTTAACGGCTGGACCATGTGAAGAAAGTTATTAAATTTAAGGCGTAGGCGCTTACAAAGGAAGCGCAAACACCTCAAATTCGGGGTTTTACCACAGGAGCCCTGGCAAAGAAAATTTGACCATTGATAAGGAGATTAGGTATGGTTGAAAAGAGTGTCATTCTGGCAAGATTAAAAGAACTTGGCCTGATTGCGGTGATCCGTGGGCCATCGGCCGATTTGACGGTTAAGATGGTGGAAGCGTTGTTCGCTGGCGGGGTGTATGCGATTGAAATTACGTATAGCACGCCCAATGCGGTAGAAGTGGTTAAAACGCTTGATCGCACTTTTGGGGATAAGATCGTTTTGGGCATGGGGACCCTTACCGAGTCGCACCAGGCTGAAGAAGCCTTAGGGGCCGGGGCCAGGTTCCTGGTCAGCCCGCTGGTTGAAGCTGAGTTGGGAAAAGCCATGATTGCCACCGGCCTGGCAACTATGATTGGCGCGTTAACCCCTACCGAAGTGTTCCAGGCTTACCGCATGGGCAGCGACGTGGTGAAGATTTTCCCGGGTAACCTGGTGGGTCCGGCCTATATCAAATCTCTCAAGGGGCCTTTCCCTTATATCCCAATGATGCCGACCGGCGGTGTCAGCGCCACAAATGTGGGTGAATGGTTTGCTGCTGGGGTATATGGCGTCGGCGCGGGCAGCGAATTGTGCCCGCCGGCTCTGGCCAAAGAAGGCCGTTTTGACGAAATCATTGAAAAAGCCAGGGAATTTGTTCAGGCAGTCAAGGCTGCTCAGGCCAAAGTGGCAAAATAAAAACAGGCCGTTGGTTGTCGAAAGCGGGATAGAAAAGGAGAGACGCGGATGAATACTGCGCAAACTTTAACGCACCATACTAAGACTAAATCCACGCCCACTTTTTATTTTATCGGCGTAACCACTGGGAAATCTTCGATCATGAAAGTCTTTCCATTGTGGGCAAGAGAATTGGGCCACCGAGAGCTGGCGATCGAAGGGATCGATCTCAAAATCCATGATACCCCCCAGGCATACCGGTCGGTAGTGGCCCAGATCAAATCCGATCCTCTTTCGCTGGGTGCCCTGGTGACCACGCATAAGATCGACCTTTACAACGCGGCCTGGGATATGTTCGAGTACTTTGATCCTTACGCGCAGATCTGCGGGGAAATCTCCAGCATCTCCAAGCGTCATGGCTGTCTTGAAGGACATGCCAAGGACCCGATCTCATCTGGTTTGAGCCTGGACGCGCTCATCGGTGAGAATTACTTTGGGAGAACGGGGGGTTGGGTGTTGTGCTTTGGCGCAGGGGGATCGGCTGTCGCTACCTTGCTCCACTTGATCAATAAAAAATTGACTGGAGACCGACCGCGTAAATTTGTTGTAGTAAACCGTTCCCAGGGGCGGCTCGATCATGCGCGGGATATGGTCAGCGGGCAGAAGACCGATATCGAGGTGATTTACCTGCAAAATGAGGATCCCCTCAAAAATGACGCAATCATGGCGACTTTTCCGCCCTATAGCCTGGTGATCAACGCCACTGGCATGGGTAAGGACACCCCTGGTTCGCCCATAACGGACAGCGCCTTATTCCCCGATCATGGGGTTGCCTGGGAGTTCAATTATCGCGGTGAACTGGATTTTTTACACCAGGCACTGGCCCAGGTTGATCAGCGTAATTTACGCGTGGAAGATGGCTGGTTGTATTTCTTGCATGGATGGACCCAGGTGGTCGCCCAGGTGCTGCACATTGATCTGACCCCGGAATTGTTTGGCCGCCTGGCGTCGGTCGCAGAGTCAGTTCGTAAGTAGGTAAATTCGGCCTATGCCACGGGAAATCCTGGAGAACCCTTTTTATGAGTGTCCAAGTCCAGGATGTGGTATAAATAAATAAGCCAATCGGGCGTGGCCAAACCTATCGTAAGGATCCTTTATTCATCATTAACAATAAAAGTAATCTCTCAATCATTAGGGGGGAAGCGGGGTGTTTGTGGGTGCGAAGCCCCCACAAACATCCCGCGCCCCTCTTTATTGAGAGGTTACCAATAAAACCCATAAGTCCAGGAAGGAGATCAGAAATGCAGTATACAGTTCGAGATTGGATGATCGATCTTGTGGTCTATGTTGAACCCGACAGCTCAGTGGCAGATGCCCTGGCTCTCATGCGCCGCCGGTATATTCACAGCCTGATCGTCAATAAATCTCAAGCAAGTCCTGAATATGGGATTGTTACTTCGACGGATATCTGCGATAAAATCGTGGCTCAAGATCGCAATCCACTCCATACGAAAGTCAGTGAGGTGATGAAAAGTCCCTTGATTACGGTTAAGGTTAACTGGACACTTAAAGAATGTGCTGAAGTCATGCGCACCCGATGTATCCATCATCTCCCGGTTTTGGATGATGCCGGTAATGTCGTCGGCATGATCTCGGCTACCGATTTTCTGGTCGCGGCTGAGGCGATGGGACGGGCGCCTGGCGAGCGTATTCCTGGGTAAACTAGCCTCAGGCTCGTTTGAAAAAGACCCGAATTTGAGGTGTTTGCGGGTGCTTCGCACCCGCAAACACCTCAAATTCGGTAACTTTCACTCCAAGGCCGAGTAGTTACTTTGGATAAAACAATGCATGGATCGAGCGCGCAATTGGGGTTCTTTTTCTCTGATTGCGCGTTCTTATTTGTTTCGGGATTTTAATGGATAAAAATTTTCACTGGCTTCTGGTTATTTTCGTCTTACTGGGGCTATTGATCGGCCAACCCAGGCCGGTTTATGCCGATACCCATGGGACTTACCTGGAACTCGGCCAGGCGGCGGGGCCAGGCACCCCCCAGCCCACGTTGGTCCCGTTGGCGCCTTTGTTTACCTCTACCCCGAATACGGATGGTTCGATTGTGCACGTGGTGGGGTCTGGGCAGTCTTTATGGAGTATTGCCATCGCTTATGGGGTTAAAATTGTGGATATTCTCAAGAACAGCAACCTGCCTTCGACGACAAATGTGGTCTACATAGGTCAAAAGTTGATCATTCGCAAGGGTTCCCCAGCGACGCAGACGCCTACCATTACCGCGACCCGGCTGACGATCACCCTCACGCCAACGTCGTCACGGATACCCAACACGCGCACGCCTGGCCCCACTGAAACCAAGACTCCTACCATTACCCTTTCAGCTACCCCGACCCTGTGGATTTCGTCTCTGGTGCCTGAAGGAACCGGGATAGGTCTATTATTAGGGATAGGGTTGGTGTCAGTCTGTGTACTGGGGTTGATTGTGGTGGGTATCACCGGTTTCCGAAAAAAATAAACCGGGTTGGATAAAAGATGACAGAACTCTGGCTGATCCGTCATGGGCAAACAGATTGGAACCTGGGGGGTCGTTATCAGGGACAGTCGGATATCCCGTTGAATGCGACCGGTCTGGCCCAGGCTTACGCACTGGCCGGACAACTGGTCGGTAAAGGATTTACCGCGCTCTACAGCAGCGATCTGCAGCGAGAGTGGCGCACAGCCGAGATCCTGGCGGAGGGCATTCGCAATCCGACCTTGTTAGATGCCGCAGCGCCGGGAGGCGAGTCGACCCTGCAGGTGGCATCCCGTATGCCGACTGCGGCGAACGCGATCGCTGCCAGTTATCCCCGGGGTCCGGTTTTGGTGGTGTCGCATGGCTTTGCCCTGGCAACCCTGGTTTGCCAGGCTGAAGGCATCTCACTGGCTGAAATCTACCGTTTTATTTCGGATAACGCCAAACCTACCGTGATCGACTGGGCTATCGATGGAAAAACCACTCGATCGAGTCAAGGCTAGGAACGATCGCTCACATTGGATTTTCAAAAGGGATCAGGGGATCACAGCGTGTTATTGCCACCGTGATCGGTGAAATTTGGGGGTAGGAGTAAGAGAATCAGCGCTTTTTTTTCTTACCACCGCCCAGACCGATCAGGCGGCCCCACATCTCGCCCGCCGAGGGGACGTCTACCGGGGAGGACTTGCCACTACTCAACCATGGCGCTTCTTTACGCTCTTTCAGCCATCCCTGCTGGCCTTCGATTGCGTGTTTGAGTTGGCTCGTCAGGTCTTTGGAGTTTTGGCTGGCAATCAGGTCGCGTAAGGAAAGGAGTGTGGCAATATAGTTATCGAGTAAACGCAGCACGTTATCTTTGTTGAGTAGAATGGATTGCCCCAACGCCTCGCGTTCGTCCAGATGCAGAATAGGGGCTGTGGCTTCGGCCAATGTTTTACCAGCCAGGCGTTTCCCTTCACGCCAGCCGGGTTGGTCCAGCAGGGTGTTCATCAGGCCGGCAGCGGCCAACCCGGGCAGATGATGGTTGGCGGCGATCAGCCCATCCACTTCATATGGATCGGCAAACATGGGTGTTGCCCCCACCAGGGAGACCAGATCAGAAGCCAATTTGAGCGCCTCAGCGCGTATTCCCAGGGGTGCGGTGATGTAAATCAAGCTGTTTTGAAAAAGGTCAGCGTGTACGGCGTCGAGTCCTACATTGGGTTCACGCAAGTAGATTGGGTTTATTGCCGGTGTCCAGGCAACAAAAGACTGTCCCTCGGGCAAGATCTTTTTTGCCCATTCCGCGGCGGCAATTTTGACCGGTGACGTATCGATCACCACTACCCCTTCTTTAAGGTCCTGGCCAATGGCTTTCAAGGTCTCTTCCAGATCGTCGACCGCGACATCCAGAACCACCAGATCGGCCTGGCGGGCAGCGGCAGAAAAATTATATGAGATGGCGTCAATTGCCCCTAGCTTTTCAGCGCGACGCATGGCCGCTGGATCTCCGTCCGAGCCGACCCGGCGCACGAGGTCTTTGTGGCTGCCTAGCGCCAGACCAATCGAAGCACCGATCTGATTTAAACCGATAATACTGATCTGGAGGGTCATAACGAAACTCCGATGAGCACTTTGAGCAAGAATGTGAGAGGTGGGTTCATGATAATGCCAAGCAAATTGAAACCGAGCAGCGGTCCGACGAAAATCACTGCCATCAGGATCATCGGTCCGTATGGGCCGATAGAGGATAAGGCTCGGTTCCAAGAGGGGGGAAAGAAATAACCTAATATTTTCTCGCCATCCAGGGGAGCGATGGGGATCAGGTTGAATAAGAAAAGGGTCAGGTTGATGGTGATAAAAGCGAAAAGGAATGAGCTCAAGGTGGGTAGGATGGCACTGGTGGCAAAACCCAGGTGCACAAGGCCCAGGCGAAAAGGGATAGCTGCCAGGATTGCCATGAGGAAATTGGCAGCTGGGCCAGCCAGCGATACCCACATAACCGCGGCTGGTGAGCGCCGGCCAAGCACGTAGGGGTTAATCGGCACCGGTTTGGCCCAGCCAAAGCCGGCCACGACAAGGAGCAATGAACCGATCCAATCCAAATGGGCTAGAGGGTTGATGGTCAGCCTACCGTTCATGCGGGGGGTCTGGTCGCCAAAGTAATCGGCCGTCCAGGCATGGGCCATCTCATGTACCGGTAATGCGATCACCAGGATAATCAGGTTAGTGATTAATCCTGCCAGGGTAAGATTTGTAAGCATAAGGTTGATTATAACATGGGGGTGGTATAATCTTTAGGTGTTACCCGATTTAAACCTTGAGGATACTATCCGGCTAAATAAGCCTCATCCATGTGGAAGTTTCGAATGGAAAGTGGTGCGACTGGGCGCGGATATTGGTTTAGAATGTACAAAATGCGGCCGCCGGGTCCTGTTAACTCGCCGTGAATTAGCGCGCCGTCTGAAATTAATCCTTCCGCGAGGGATCAATGACTCATACGGAACCTGAGCAACCGCACGTTGTTTTTTTATTTTCTGATACGGGTGGAGGCCATCGCAGTGCGGCTGAAGCGATTATCGAAGCGATAAACCTGGATTATCCAGGCCGCATTTCGACCGAGATGGTCGATTTCTTCAAGGAATATGCGCCGCCGCCTTTCGACATGGCCCCAGAGCTTTACCCTCCTATGGCAAAGATGCCAGATATGTGGGAATTGGGATATAAAATAAGTAACGGCCCGCGCCGCACGCGTTTTTTTTATAATATGATGTGGCCTTATATACGGCGGGCTGCCTTCCGGTTGCTCAACGAACATCCTTACGATTTGTTGGTTACGGTGCATCCGATCCCCGTCGTACCGGTTTCACGTGCTATGCGTCCCGGGTCACCTCCTTTTATCACCGTAGTCACTGATATGGTCTCGACTCATGCCTGGTGGTACAATCGCCGTTCAGACCTGGTTTTTGTGCCGACTGAAATTGCGCGCCAGCGTGGATTGACGTATGGGCTGCGCCCCGACCAGATCCGCGTGGTGGGACTGCCGGTGGCCGAACGCTTTTGCCTGCAAATCGGGGACCGGGCTCAGATCCGCGAACGTTTGGGATGGCCTCAGGACTTTCCCGTCATTTTGCTGGTGGGCGGTGGTGAAGGCATGGGGCCGGTGGCTAAGGCGGCGCGGGCGATCTCGGATGCGCAGCTTCACACCGCTCTGGTGGTAGTCACCGGGCGCAACCGCAAGCTTAAAGCACAACTTGAGGCCGAGGAATGGTCGATCCCCACTTTTATTTACGGGTTTGTGCATGAGATGCCGGATTTTATGCGCGCTGCGGATATCATGCTGACCAAGGCTGGGCCTGGGACGATCAGCGAAGCATTTATCGCCGGCTTACCGATGATACTTTACAGCCGCATGCCGGGGCAAGAAGACGGAAACGTTTCGTACGTGGTCACCGAGGGCGCCGGGGTTTGGGCTCCACACCCCAGCCGCATGGTGGAGATCTTGCGCACCTGGCTGGAACACCCTTCCGAGCGAGAAAAAGTGGTTGCGAACTGCCACCGCCTGGCTAAACCGAAAGCCTCACATTTGATTGCGCGGGCAATTGCGGAAAAACTTGGGGTCATTGAAAAAATAGTTTGACGGCGAGATCTAACACTTATGCCCATTTTAGATGCTAATTCACTTGAGTTTTTTAGCCATGGGTCTGAACAGACCCGCCGCGTCGGGATTCGTCTGGGCACCCTTCTGCTGGGTGGGGATGTGATCTGCCTATCCGGCGACCTGGGCGCCGGGAAAACGACACTGGTCCAGGGTATCGCCAAAGGTTGGGGTTCCTTAGACAGCGTCTCCAGTCCCACGTTTGTTCTGGTTAATTCCTATCGTAGGCCTGACGGGCAGCGGTTGAATCACCTGGATGCTTACCGGTTAAAGGATGCCTTAGAGGCCGAAGATCTTGATCTGATCTTCTTGATGGAACAGGGTCCCTTGGTGGTCGAATGGCCAGAGAGAATTGAATCGATTATCCCAGCTCAACGCTTTTGGATAGCCATGCGCTGGTTGGCCGATGAACAGCGCGGAATGGTGTTTACAGCCCAGGGGGCGCGCTACCAACGTCTCCTGATTGACTTTAAGCGCTGCATTTACGGAGGTGTATAGTGCTTCTGGCAGTAGATACGTCGACTGTCTGGATTGGCCTGGCACTGTATGACGGTACCCAGGTGGTCAGCGAAGAAATTTGGCAAACACATAACCACCACACCGTAGAGCTGGCGCCAGCCCTGGTGGGTTTGATGTCGCGGTCTGGCATCAGCAGTAAAGAATTGAGCGCGCTGGCAGTGGCGCTTGGACCAGGTTCGTTTACCAGCCTGCGCATTGGCCTTGGGCTCATTAAGGGCATGGCTTATGCATTGCATCTTCCGGTAGTGGGCGTACCGACTTTAGATTTCCTGGCGGCATCTCGCCCGGTGCGTGACCTCCCGATGGCGGCGGTTTTGCAGGCCGGGCGCGGGCGTCTGGCGGTGGGGTGGTATCATAATCAGGCTGGATCCTGGCAGGCAGACGGAGTTGCCTGCGTCATGACCGTTGATGATTTGGCGCAGAGTATTCACGAGCCTACCTTGGTGTGTGGTGAGTTGAGTGCAGAAGGGCGGCAAACCCTTTCACGCAAGCGCAAGAATGTAGTGCTTACTTCCCCAGCCCAGTCTCTCCGCCGGCCGTCATTTTTAGCCGAACTGGCCTGGCGGCGCTGGCAGGCGGGCCGGGTAGATGATCCGGTTGGCCTGGCCCCGATTTACCTGCACGTTGCCAATCCGATCCCTGACTGATGCAATGACTGGGGTGTTTTCCCTCAGAACTAATTCATGGTGCATGTGATAGTTGAGCCTATACACCCTTTCAAAGTAAGCTACCGGCCGATGGCGCTGGAGGATGTGGAGGTCGTGCACCGGTTGGACGAACAATCTTTTAACCTCCCCTGGCCCGAGCGTTCTTTCCGTTATGAGCTGACCCAGAATCCGAATGCCATGTGTTGGGTAGCTGAAGTGGAAACGGCTGAAGCCACCCGTGTGATTGCCGGGATGGTTGTGGTGTGGCTGATTGTGGATGAGGTACACATCGGAACGGTGGCTGTGAATTCCGCTTATCGCCGGCAAGGTATTGGTCGCCAGTTGGTGGCGCGTTCTTTATTGGCTGGGGCATTAAAAGGCGCCAGGATGGGTTTTTTAGAAGTGCGCCGCGGCAACCTGGCCGCTCAGACGCTTTACCTGCAGATGGGTTTTGAGATGGTGGGTGAGCGCCGACGCTACTACCATGATAATAATGAGGATGCTTTGCTGATGACCTTAAACAATCTGGATCAGGTCACACTGCGAACCTGGATTAAATAATCATTACTGCTCAGGTCCATGTGAAGAAGCCCCGAATTTTCTTCTCGTGACATAGCAGTTACAACAATCTCCCTTTTGGAGGTATGCGTTGGAAGCCAAGGAAATCCTTGAACAGGTAGCCAGGGAAGTGGCTAATTGTGAGAAATGCGAGCTGCATCTTTCGCGAAAAAAGTCTGTGCCCGGTGAGGGACCGCCGAACGCCGAAATCTTGCTCATTGGTGAGGGTCCTGGATTTTATGAAAATGAACAGGGCCGGCCGTTTGTAGGCCCATCGGGTCAGTTTCTGGATGAGCTGCTGCGCAGCGCAGGGTTGAAACGGGCGGATGTATTTATCTGTAATGTGGTTAAGTGCCGGCCTCCGAGCAACCGCGATCCGCAGCCGGGTGAGCTGGCAGCCTGCCGGCCTTATCTGGAACGCCAGTTGGAGGCCATTTCGCCCATAGTAATCGTCACCCTGGGACGGTATTCGATGGGGCACTTCTTGACCAATGCCCGTATCTCGTCGATCCATGGCCGCCCAAGTTGGGTTAACGGCCGTTTGATTGTGCCCATGTACCACCCAGCGGCGGCCCTGCACCAGCCATCTTTGCGTAAAGATATTGAGGCCGATTTCGCTAACCTGCCAAAAATGATTATCATGGCCAGGCAGAAACTGGCAGATGACCAGTCCTCTAAGGCGCCTGTCAAATTATCTGAACCATCTGCCCCGTTTATAGTAGAACAGCTTTCCCTGATTGGAAACGATACGCAGCCTGAAGAAAAGCCTGAGTCTCCTCAAAAAGAAGAGCCTAAACAGTTGAGTTTATTTTAGTAAAAAATAATGTTACTCAAGCTCACGTGAAAAAGACCCGAATTTGAGGTGTTTGCGGGTGCGAAGCACCCGCAAACACCTCAAATTCGGCAATTTTCACCTCATTGCTGAATTGTTACAAGATTATAACGACATAGAAAGAGAGAATGCATGAGTCCATCGGTAAAAAGCGGATTAATCGCCCGCCTTGAGAACAAAAGTGCCAATATTGCCATCATTGGGATTGGCTACGTGGGGCTGCCCCTGGCGGTGGCCTTCGCTGATGCTGGATTCCACGTCACCGGGATCGACCCGGTTGAAGAGAAGGTGGCGGCGGTCAACCGGGCCGAAAGTTATATCCAGGACGTGCCCACGTCGCAGCTAGCTCGTCTGGTTAATTCCGGTCATCTCAAAGCGACGACGAATTATTCGGTTCTCACTGGCATGGATGCGGTATCGATCTGTGTCCCCACGCCGTTGAGCAAGTTTCGCGACCCCGATTTATCTTTTATTGTCTCCGCGACCGAATCGGCCGTGCCTTATTTACACCGCGGGATGGTGGTGGTGCTTGAGTCGAGCACTTATCCTGGTACAACCCGCGAGCTGGTGCTGCCTAAGCTTGAAGCTCACAGCGGGCTAAAGGTTGGCAGCGATTTCTTCCTGGCATTTTCTCCCGAGCGGGTCGATCCGGGGCGCAAAGATTGGACCACCCTCAATACTCCAAAAGTCATCGGTGGGATTACCCCAGATTGCTGTGACGTCGCTAAAGCCTGGTATATCCAGGCCTTGCAAACCGTGGTGCCAGTGTCATCGGCTGAAGTTGCCGAGATGGCTAAATTGCATGAAAATACTTTCCGGATGATTAACATCGGCCTGGTGAATGAACTGGCGGTGATGTGCAATTACCTGGGAGTCGATGTCTGGGAAGTGATCGACGCGGCGGCCACAAAACCGTTCGGTTTTATGAAATTCCTGCCGGGGCCTGGCCTGGGTGGACACTGCATTCCCATTGACCCGCTCTATCTGTCGTGGAAACTGCGTTCGCTCAATTACAACGCGCGCTTTATCGAGCTGGCCTCGGAGATCAACGCCAACATGCCCCGTTTCGCCGTGGAAAAGGTCCAGGATGCTCTTAACCGGCAGAAAAAGCCACTCAACGGCAGCCGGGTGCTGGTCCTGGGCGCGGCCTATAAACCCGACATCGATGACCTGCGCGAATCACCGGCCCTGGATGTGATGCACCTGTTGGAGAAAAAAGGGGGTGACGTATCCTACCACGACCCTTATATTCCTTACATCCGGCATGAAGGTTGGGAAAAAGCGTGCGTGCCGGACCTGATGGCCGCCGTGGCACAAGCTGATGTAGTGGTGATCATAACCAATCACAAAGTGTACGATTATCCCGCGATTTTGGAACGCGCTAACCTGGTAGTGGACACGCGCAATGCCCTGGGTAAATTGGGTAAAGATAATGTAAAGGTGGTGAGGCTGTAATTATGGCGAGTTATCTGGTCACTGGCTGCGCGGGTTTTATCGCTTCTCGGGTCACTGAGATGTTGTTGGATGCTGGCCACAGGGTGGTAGGCATCGATAACTTGAATACCGCTTACGATGTGCGAGTTAAGTTGTGGCGGTTGAAACGTCTGCGGGGCAGGCAAGGCTTTACTTTTTACCAGATGGATATCGTCGATAGAGCTGGCCTGGAAGGGTTGTTTAGCGGTCATACTGGCAGCCAGGCTGCACGTCTCCCAGAATTTCACGGTGTGTTCAACCTGGCCGCGCGGGCTGGGGTGCGCGCCAGCGTCGAAGATCCCTATAGTTTTGTGGAAACCAACGTGACCGGAACACTCAATCTGCTCGAAGTCTGCCGCCAACATAGCATCCCCAAGTTCATCCTGGCATCTAGCTCCAGCCTGTATGGCTCCCATAATCCCATCCCTTACCGGGAAGATGCGGATACTGACCGCCCATTACAGCCTTACGCGGCCACTAAAAAGGCCGCCGAGGTGATGGCCTATTCTTATCATTACCTGTACCACATCGACGTGACCGTTTTTCGTTATTTCACCGTGTATGGCCCCGCGGGCCGCCCGGATATGTCGATGTTCCGCTTCGCCCAATGGATCTGTGAGGGCCGCCCGGTCAAGATGAACGGCGACGGCGAGCAGTCGCGCGGGTTTACATTCCTGGATGACATCGCCCGTGGGACGATTGCCGGGTTGAAACCGCTGGGTTATGAGGTGATCAACCTGGGTGGTCACGAGGTCATCACCATGAACGGCTTGATCCACATGCTCGAAGCACGCCTGGGCAAGAAAGCAATGGTCCAATATTTGCCGTTCCATCCAGCGGATGCGTTGGTCAACCTGGCGGACGTCACCAAGGCGCGCAATCTGTTGAACTGGGAGCCACAGGTTATATTAGAGGATGGGGTGGGGCGGTTGGTCGATTGGTACCTGGCAGAGCGTGATTGGGCCAGTCAGGTTGTGACTGCATGAGGTTTAGGGCTGGAGCTATTTTGGCCCGCATCCAATCTCTGGGTACCTGGGGCCAGGATAAGGTCTTGCGACGCGTACTGGGTAACTCGAGCGCAATGTTTGCCAGTTATGCAATCAGTGCCGTTTTAACCATCATGACGGCCCGTTTGCTGGGACTGGCCGATTTCGGGCTTCTGGGCATTGTGATCACCTTCGTCTCGGCGGTAAACCGGTTACTATCCTTCCGCATGGCGGATCTGGTAGTGCGCTACATGGGGGAGTACGTCACACGCAAAGAAATGGATCGTGGGGCGGCGCTGGTCAAAGCCGCGGCTCTGACGGAAGGGATCACTTCGATTATCGCTTTCGTTGTGTTGGTCCTGATTGCCCCCCTGGGCGCGCTCTTTTTTGGTAAGGATACTACATCGGCTCCATTGTTTATTTTCTATGGTATCTCAATCCTGGCCAACATCACCACCGAAACGGCCACCGGCGTGCTGCAGGTTACCAATCATTACCGCAGCCAGGCCACAATTAATCTGATTCAAAGTATCCTGGTGGCCTTGTTGATCGTTGGATCCTACCTGGTCCACGGTGGGCTGTTTGCTATTTTGGCGGCTTATCTGATCGGTAAAATCATCCTGGGGTTGGGTCCGATTGTGGTGGCTTATTACCATCTCAACCACTTGTTTGGTAAAGGCTGGTGGCGAGCGCCCTTTTCTTTACTGCCCCCATTTCGTGAGTTAACCCATTTTGCTCTGACCACCAATTTCTTCGGGACGATCAACCTGGTTTCGCGAGACAGCGAACAACTCTGGATCCGTCTCTTTTTCGGCTTAAATTATGTGGCTTATTATAAAGTGGCTCAAGCGATTATCAATATGGTGGTTTTACCGATCACGCCATTTGTCAGCACCTCATATCCCGAGATCAACCGCGCCATCGTGACCCGCCAATGGCGCCATTTACATGACCTGTTGAAGCGGGTAACTTTGATAGCCAGCGTGTGGACCGGGGCCGTGGCCGCAGGCATCCTTTTATTCGGCCGGCCGGTCTTGTTTCAAACCTGGGTCATATTTGGACATACGGTGAGCTTAATGGGTAAAGATTTTTCACCCTTTAAACCGTCTTACCTGCCGGCTTACCCGGCTCTGCTGGTGCTGCTAGTCGGCTACGGAATAGCAAGCATCCTTTTCTGGAACCGTTCCTTGCTGTTGGCTTTAGGTCAGCCCGGCTTTCCGATGAAGGTCAATTTCTGGACGGCTTTAGCAAAAGTAATTCTAACTGTGCTGATTGTGCCGGTTTACGGGTACGTCGCCGAGGCGGCAATTCTGTCAAGTTATTTTGTGGTTTCGATCAGTTTAATGGTGTGGCGCGGCCTGTCTGTCCTAAAACAGAGAGAACTGGAGCCTTCTCCTCCGGATGTCAACTCACCCCAATGTTTACGGGTTTCGGGTTGATAGCGCCTTGTGTTGATCGGAGATAGATGGCATTGGATAGGTGGAGTGTCCTGTGAAGATTGCTTTTATTGCCGCGTCGGCAGTTCCTTTTAATGCCGCCAACAGCATTCAGGTGATGAAAACTTGCCAGGCATTTGCCCAATTGGGGCACCTGGTTCACCTGATGGTGCCGGGATCGCATGCGGTAGAATGGTCTTCGCTGAAAGATTTTTATGGACTGTCGACTCCATTTGAAATTACTTGGCTTACCATATCGCCGCGTCTGCGCCGTTATGACCTGGCCTGGAAGGCTGTTCGCCTGGCGCGCCGCATTAAGGCTGACCTGGTTTATACCTGGATGCTGCAGGCGGCCTGGCTGGGTTTATGGCAGCGGCTGCCGGTGATGCTGGAACTGCACGACCGGATCACCGGGCAGATTGGCCCGATCCTCTTTCGCCAGATCCTTGCGCAGCGTGGGAAGAAGCGTTTACTGCCGATCACACGGGCTTTGTTGATTGCATTGGAACAGGAATTTGAAGTCAACCTTCCGCCTGAACTGGTAGTCGTTTCGCCAGATGGGGTAGACCTGGAGCGCTATGCTGGATTACCCGATCCGCAGGCAGCGCGCAAGGCGTTGGGCCTGCAAGAAAGGCCAACGGCGGTCTATTCCGGACACTTTTACGCCGGGCGCGGGATGGGGCTGCTGTTTGACTTGGCCCAGTCGAACCCTCAGATAAACTTTTTGTGGGTCGGCGGGCATCCCGCGGATATTGCCATGTGGAAACAGCGTT
>DAIQPZ010000051.1:0-16611 GCA_036787065.1 Anaerolineaceae bacterium | reverse complement strand
ATCTTGGTGCAAGCGGATTCGGTGGCCTCCCCCGCGCTCAATGTATTGGTGGGCATGGGTGACGCCGTCGGGGTGGGCTGGGGGATTTTTAATTTTTGCCCGATGGATAAGATGCAAGCTGTAGAAATATCATTGGCTAACAGGATGCTATTGACCGACACTTTAAAAGTGGCTGCGATGGAGATACACGTATCATTTTTCCCAACAGTGTAATCGACGGGCGGCAGGGGTGTGGCGGTCTGCTCGAGGGTCGGAATCAGGGTGATGGTAGGTGTCGTGGTCACAGTAGGGGTGGTGGTGATGGTGACGGTTTGAGTTAGGTCGGTAGCCGGCGCATTTTGCTTGTTGAACAAAGAAAAATACACCAGCGCTGCACCCACGATAAGGAACAGGGCCAGGAAGCCAAGCACAGCCGGAAGGCTGAGGGTTATTTCTGGCATACGGCTTCCCTGGACGGCTTTAGCGGATTGAGGGTTCGCGGCAGATTTCAAGTCGCTCCCACACACCAGGCAGCGGGTGGCATTTTCGCTCAGGCGTGTTCCGCATGTCGGACACAATTTAGTATTGGATGTTGATTTTTCGATAGTCATAAGATTATTTGACGGGTATTACCCGAGTTGCGAAATTATACCAGATATTTTTTAGTTCGTTTTTGCGGGGTCTTGAATGACCCTGTCATACACGGCCCTTCGCAGGCGCGGGAAGGTATGATAAGCTTTTCAAGATGCTGCCGTACAGTTTGTATCTGCATATTCCTTTTTGCCGCCACCGCTGCGCATATTGTGATTTCAACACCTATGCGGGTCAGTCAAAATCCATCCCGGCATACGTAGAGGCTTTGAACCAGGAATTGGTGGGTATGGCGCAGGCTTCCGGAGAGCGCCTGGCGGTGCATACTCTATTCTTTGGTGGGGGGACGCCATCATTACTGCCACCCGCTTCCTACGAACGGCTTTTCCAGACGATCCAGGCTCATTATAACCTGCTTGATTCATCCGAAATTACCATCGAAGCCAACCCGGGCACTGTCTCATTATCTTACTTGAAAGATATCCATGCCCTCGGGGTAAACCGGATCAGTTTTGGCGTCCAATCCGCGAATCCTTTTGAACTTCGCCAGCTTGAGCGGCAGCACGACCCGCAAGATGTGATCCATGCGGTGGACTGGGCCCGGGCGGCTGGTTTTCGCCACCTCAATTTGGATTTAATCTATGCGCTTCCCGAACAAATCATGCAAAGCTGGGAACATACCCTGGATTTTGCCCTGGCCTTAGACCCCGAACACCTGTCGCTTTATTCGCTCACCATTGAAGAAGGAACTCCCCTCTACGGCTGGGTATCCAAAGGGATGGTCTCAGAGCCGGATCCGGATGTGGCCGCGGATATGTATGATGCGGCTACCGCGCGCCTGGCGGCGGCGGGCTACACCCAATATGAAATTTCCAACTGGGCCAAAATGGGAACGGATCAAGTCGTGTTGGCCTGCCGTCACAATTTGCAATATTGGCGCAACCTGCCTTACCTGGGGTTTGGCGCTGGCGCGCATGGTTCAGCGGGCGGGTACCGAATGGCTAATGTCAATGGTATCGCCGGTTACATCCGCCGCTGCCAGGCGGGCCATTGGCAACATTTCCCCTTTTCTCCGGCCAATGCTTCCGCCACTCCCATCGACACTGAGACGGAGATAAAGGAAACCATGATGGTTGGCTTGCGCCTGGTTCAGGAGGGGGTGTCTGAGGATGGCTTCAAAGGACGCTTTGGGCTGTCTTTAATGGATCGCTATTCCAGGGAGATTGGGGATCTGATCCGGTCTGGTTTGCTGGAATGGACACCGGCCACGCGCCGGAGCTTGCGCCTGACCACCCGGGGCCGGCTGTTGGGCAATCAGGTCTTTATGCGTTTTATTTAAAATTTCCAGGAGTAACTGCTCAGGAATCAGGTGACCACCACCAGCGTACCATAGCCGCGCCGCTCCCAGTCCGCGATGGTCGGGGTTGGGTTCGCCCAACGGAAGATCCAGCGGGCCTCAGCGATGCGCATATTGACGCAGCCGTGGCTCATGGTCATGCCAAAGTTGTGGTGCCAATAAGTACCATGGAAGCCAACCCCGGTTATCGGCTCGAAGAAGGATACCCAGGGTACCCCCGGCAGCTCGTAGGCGTTCAGATCGGCGGTCAGATTCCCGTCGCCCATATGCTTGGAAGGCATTTTGCTTTCGATATGAAATGTGCCGGTAGGTGTGTCGGTCGGAATTTTGAACTGGGTCTTATCCAGGCTGGGTATGCCGGTGGAAACTTTGGTTTGAAGCACAACCTGTTTGCCTTCATAAGCGACTAGAGTCTGGCGGTTGATGGATACTTCGATGCGCTTTTTTTCGGGGGGGACATCCGGGGAAATGGGGGTAAGTTCACCGGCGCCGATCGGCCTGAGATGCGCGCTGTTTACCGAGTATTTAACGCCGAGAAGCTCATCTTTGAGCAGGTACCAGGGTTTTCCATCCGGGCCAGTGACGATATCCATAATCCAATGCATGGATTCATAATACAGCCGGTAAACCGGGTCCCAGGCGCCTGCGCGAGGGTTCGAATAAGCCTGGGTATATGGGACAGTTACTTCGGCTAAGAGACCCGTTTTGGGTAAATCCATCACGGAACCGGTAGCCTCCCCACCTGCAGATGTGAGCTGTGGATATAACCGCGCCACACCCGGTACCATAGCGGGTTATAACCTGGACCCTTATCCGAATTCACTTCGTAATAAATATTGACCAATTCATCCCGCATGCGCTGGCAGATGATCCGGCTTTTGTCGTCAGGCTCACTGTATACACTCACAGAATAAATTGCAACCCGCGCGACTTTACCCGTGGAAAATTCCTGGGGTAGATTGCCAAGGGGCCGAAATGCCAGCGCTGCCAGACTGAAGCCAGATAATTTTAAGAAATCCCGGCGGTTGATTGGATTATTCATTCACACTTAAATCAATCGAAGCAACAGAATCGTAAATATAAGTCGGTTGGTAAGGATAGCGCGCAATGTCTTTTCGCTCGGTCACACCGCTCAAAACCAGGATGGTCCTGATTCCGCTCATCACGCCTGCCACAATATCGGTATCCATGCGGTCACCAATCATAATCGTATCTTCGGAATGGACACCCAAAAAATTGATTGCCGAGCGCATCATGAGCGGATTGGGCTTACCGATAAAAAATGGCGTAACGCCCGTCACCTTTTCAATTAATGCCGCCATCGCACCACAGGCTGGAACTAAACCATCTTCACTTGGACCCGAAGGATCGGGATTGGTGGCGATAAATTTGGCCCCTTCAGCAATTAAGCGGATCGCTTTTTTTATGAGGTCTATGTTGTAGCTGACGGTTTCCCCTAAGATTACGTAATCCGGATTGTTATTGGTAATGATGTAACCGATTTCATGGATAGCTTCCGTCAGGCCGCTCTCTCCGATCACAAATGCTTTTCCAACCGGTTTTTGTTTTTGCAGGAAAGCCGCTGTAGCCATCGCTGATGTGTAGATTTGTTTCTCGGTTATTCTAAGCCCGATCGATTGAAAGCGGTGGGCCAGGTCGCCTGGTGTATAGAGTGGGTTGTTGGTTAAGATCACAAATTTACTCTCGATCTCAACCAAACGCTCAATAAAAACATCAGCCCCTGGGACCAGCCGGTTCCCGTGGACCAGCACGCCGTCCATATCGATCAGGAAATTCTTCTTCATTCTGTGACCTGAATCCTCGGTCAGATGGGACGGACCATGAACATGGAGGTCGACTGCCGGACGATGACGTGTTGCACGTGGATGGCGCGCAGCGATGGAATTGCCAGGTTCGTGATTTCAGCGTCGTAGATCGGGGAGAAGTTCTCTTTGTTCACTTCCAGGTATTTTTTCATGTTGGACATGGTTGCGAACCGCATAAATCCATCGATGCGGGCTGCGCCGGAAATGACTGTGACAGGATCCATGCGGCGGTTCGGTTCATTGGTATCGTAATCCAGTGGGTCTTTAGTGGGAGGAACTATGAGAAAAGCCTGGATCTGAGCGGTCGGTATATGGATTTCAGGTAGGGACAAGGGGTGAATGGTCGTACCGCCGCTGTTGGTCACCAGCAACTTGGCATTATATAAACACAACATATCGGGCGCCATATGTGTGCGCAGCCAGGTGCCGACCCGTATCGCGTTCTTTACGATCACATCGCCCCAGACAATGCTGTTTAACATATAAGCCATCACCGGGGCTACTTTTTCGTCGGGTGAAATATTATAATTCGGATTGGTTGTCTCAGGCATGTTTCCCTCCAGAAATGGGTTGATTAAAGGGCTTGCAAGTATTTAACTAAAAGACGAACGCCGAAACCGGTAGCGCCTTTAGGGCAGTAGGGCAATTCTTTGGCGGAATTGGCCATACCCGCAATATCGAGATGCGCCCAGGGTGTGTCGGCTTCCACGAACTGTTTCAAGAACATGCCGCCTAAAATAGAATGGCCTTCTCGACCGCCGGAATTCTTGATGTCCGCTTCATCACCCTGGATCAGCTTGAAATATTCCTCATCCAAAGGCAGGCGCCACAACCTTTCGTAGGTTTTTTCGCCGGCCTGGGTCAGGGCCTCGACCAGGGTGTCGTTATTGGACATGATCCCGGCGCGCACGTGACCGAGTGCCACAACCACCCCGCCTGTGAGAGTCGCCAGGTCGATCAGGGCCTTGGGTTGGTAGTGGCTTTGCGCATAGGTGAGAGCGTCAGCCAGGACCAACCGGCCTTCCGCGTCGGTTGTGATAATTTCAACCGTCTTACCCGAGAGTGTGGTGATGATATCATCGGGGCGGTAGGCTTGTTCAGAGACCATATTTTCCGCGGCGGCGATAATTCCAATGACCGGCTGGCTGATCTTGAGCCGTTCAGCGGCTTGTAAAGCGGCAATAACGGCCAACCCACCACATTTATCATATTTCATCCCAACGATAGCTTCAGTATTTTTTAAGGAATAACCGCCCGAATCAAACGTCAAGGCCTTTCCAACCAGGATAACGGGTTGGCTGGAGGCTTGCTGTTGATCGCCAGGATAATTGAGGATGATCATCCTTGCGGGTGTTTTACTCCCCTGTCCAACGGCCAGAATAGCGCCTGCTTTCATCTCTTCTAATTGCGTCTCATCCAGCACGGTGACATTGACCGGGGTGCCTTGAAAAAGCGCTTGTACGCGTTCGGCCAGGGTTTGTGGGTTGATGATATTAGCGGGTTCATGCGCCCAATCACGTGCCAGGTTGGTGGACGTGGCAATCGTTTCAATTTCATCCACTTTGTTACGCCATTGTGATATGCGGTCGCCTGCTATTAAATGGACCACCGGCTGGGTGGGGGTTTTGGCGTTGGCCTTTTTATAACGGTCAAAGCGAAACGCGCCAAGGTACATACCCTCGATAAAGGCGGCCACCGCGTCATCCGCTCCAAAGTCAATGAGATAGGTTGGATCGAGAACAGCCTCTCCGATCTGGTTTTTTGCCAGCCAGCGAACAGCAGTGCTCCCCGCCTGGCGCAAGATTTCGAACGTGATTTTGCTTATGGCGCCAAGCGAAACCACCAATTTTCGGCTGGGTTGGTTGTCAGGTTGGTGGATCAGTAAGACATCTCCAACCTCCCCAGCGGGTAGCCAGGGTGAGGGATCGCTCGATGCCGGCGCCGGATCGATAACCAGGAGCCCCCGCTCCCATGGCGTCGAGATAACATTCACCTTGCAAAAAAGATAAGGATTATGCGGGTCAGACAATGGCTGCCTCCGTGATAAAGATTAGGGTCTTTAGGAATTGCCGTGGTGGATCCCCAAAATGCAGCCCATTCCACGAGAAATCCTGGAGAACCTAAGATTATTATACTTCTAAGGTAACTACCAGGCCTGTGTGGAAAAGCCCAAAATTTGAGGTGTTTGCGGGTGTTCCGCACCCGCAAACACCTCAAATTCGGTAACTTTCTTTACCTGGCTGAGTAGTTACCTTCTAAGCTGAAAGGTTATGATTGACCCGGGCCGGATATTTTCCACAAAATAATTTCTGGCGGGCATAAAAACCTGACCCGAGGAGCGGCTGCGCCTTCCATACCGATCCCCCGTGTGATATATAAGGTCAACTGGTCGAGCTGCATCCGCCCGGCTTCGAAGGCTTTGCCGTACAATGAACCTGTGAATAGCGCACCGATCAATGGCAGCCTGACCTGCCCGCCGTGTGTATGCCCGGATAATTGTAGATCGATTCCGGTTTGGGCTGTGATTGGCGCCAGGTCTGGGCTGTGATAAAGAAGAATGCTGAAGTTAGCCTCGCGATTGGCGGCCAACGCTTTCAATTGGGGACCATCCACGAAGGGCTTGTGGCTGCAAGAGAGGCCAAACAGGTTAACCGGCAACCCATTAATATCCAAGGTTACTTTATCGTTCTTCAACCAATGGATTGGCAGGCCATCCAGCAGGGTTGGCATGACGTCATCCAGGTCAACCGCCGGACTGCCGGTCACCACGTACGCGCCGTGGGGGGTTTGCCAATCCTGGATGACCTCGCGCACTTCCCGCCAGGCTTGCGGATCTCTCAAATAGGAGAGGTTGATAAAATCCCCTGAAAATAAGATCAGGTCGGGTTTGAGTTCCGCGATCAGGCTTGAGAGCTGACGTTCGCGAGCGGTGATCCGTTCCAGGTGCAGGTCACCCAGGTGGAGCACGCTAAATGACTGTCCGGCGGGCAGCTTTGGGCTGATGAACGAAACGCGCGTTACCCGGATGCGGTGCGGCTCGATCCAGAAACCATAAAGGACCAGGAGGGTGCCTAAACCTTCCAATGGCAGAGAAATGAACAAGGGGAACAGGGCAGCCAGGCTTCGTAAGACGGCCAGGATGAGAACAGTGGGCCGGCTGGGGCCATATGATTTGTTGGCCCAGGGCAGGCTGGTGATCAGAAGCCAATCGAGGCAAAAAAATGCAAATAACCCGGTGGTCAAAGCCCACCGGGTCTGGTCGATAGCGAAGGCCAGTAAAAACAAAATGAGCGCGAAAATGTAGGCAGGGATTTTTTGAATGGCGATTGCCCGGTGAAGGGCAAGATCAAACAAGTTCCCGGTCGTACCGG
This sequence comes from Anaerolineaceae bacterium, assembly GCA_036787065.1. Classification (GTDB taxonomy): domain Bacteria; phylum Chloroflexota; class Anaerolineae; order Anaerolineales; family Anaerolineaceae; genus JAJYIW01. Next base: position 9,487 of record DAIQPZ010000051.1, on the reverse strand, counting down.
GAAAATCCTGTTTTTTTGAAAAATCCTGTTCTTGCATGGCTTAACGATGCCGATTTATGCGATCGGCGCGCCCTTCACGGCAGCGACGGCTTCATCGGCACGTAAATTGATCACGTGGACCCCCTGAACCACACCCTCAGAAGATGCCACTTCATCCGCGTGGAAGCGGATCAGCTTTCCAAGCTGTGAAATGATAAACAGGTCATCCTGCGGTTCTACTTTAACGGCCGCGCTGATCCGGTTTGTTTTCATCGCGTGCTTACCACTTCCGCCGGCTGACTTGTTCGGAGCAAAGCCAGTCATTAAACGCAGGGTGCCTTTTCCATCGGCGCCTAAAATGAACACACTGCTGTCATCATCGACTTCGGTGATGGCGATCACTTCATCTTCAGCCGACAGACGTATCCCAATTTCGCCTTTGGGGGGAATCAGTTTTGTCGGGAAGCGGATCGCCAGGCCATTGCGGGTGGCCAGGAAGAGATCGGCATCGCCTGAGATCCAACCGGCCGTGGTTAATGGCCCATTTTCACGGATATTGAACAAGACTGTGCCAGGTTTTAGGTAATCGCCAAAAAGGTGATGGCGCAGGCATCTGACCATCCCGCTTTGACTGACCAGGGCTACCAGACCCACGGCTTGATCAGGTAAAATACTCACAGGATGCTCACCTAGTTCTAGAGACAGCCGTTCGACCAGGGTTTCACCTCTGGCGCGGATGGGCGATTCGGCCAATTTACTTAGAGGTAAACGGAACACGCGGGCCAGGTTGGTGAAAATGAGTAAACTTTGGCTTTCATCCGCGATGGTGATTATTGCCGGTTGGTCATCGTCATGAGTGTCCAGATCAAAGATTCCCATGCCACCCCGTCTCTGGCATAGGTAGCTGTGGCGAGGGGTGCGTTTAATCATCCCAAGTGCGCTGACGGTCACAAAGTTTAAAGAATTGGGGGACTCACTGATGCCGGTCGAATCATTTTCTACCGGTTCTGGTTCATACGTTAAAGGTCCTTGCCTGGCAAGGACCTTTAACGTGGCTCGGGATTCCTTATGGATCTGATATCGTTTTAGCTCAGTTTCAAGTTCTTCGATGTACCGCCGGACTTCGGGGCTAACGAAACTGAGATCGGGACGTTCAAGAGGCATAATTTTTTATTTTTTCTTTAAAATGATGCGAGCATCCACGACTTTCAATCCTTTGCCTTCTTCATAAACCAGCACAGGATTGGCATCCGATTCGGCGATTTCATCGCCAAGCTCAAGGATCATATGGGAGTAATTGCACAGGAGGTTACCCATGGCTTCGCGGTCGCGGGGAGATTCACCGCGCACCCCCGCCAGAATCGGTGCGCCCCGGATTTCACCAAGCATCCGCATGGCCTGACCTTTGGAAACCGGAGCGACCCGGAAGGTGACGTCTTTGAGGACTTCAACAAAAATACCGCCCAGGCCGAACATCATCGTCGGGCCAAAGGTCGGATCATTGACGGAGCCCAGGATGACTTCAGTGCCCCAGGGCGCCATTTCCTGAATAGCGATTCCATGGATGCTGGCTTCGGCCTTGTAATTTCGTGCATTGGCCAGGATGGAGCGGAAAGCATCGTGGACAGAAGCTTCGTCTTTGATATTCACTTTCACGCCGCCAGCGTCCGACTTGTGCAAGATATCCGGAGAGACGATCTTCATCACCACCGGGAAGCCGATCTTTTGGGCAAGTTTGACGGCTTCTGCTTCAGTGCGGGCCAGCAAGGTCTTTGTGATAGGCAGACCGTAAGCGGAAAACACCTGTTTTGCCTCAATTTCTGTGAGTGTATTGCGGCCTTCTTCGCGCACGCGGCGGATGACCGCGCGGGCTGCAGCCTGATCGGATGGCGCGCATGGGGTGGCGGCTTCTGAAACCATGTGGCGCAAGTTATCATATTCGCGCAGGGCTGCCATGGCATTGACAGCCACATCGGGCGCCGCATAGGCTGGGATACCTTCTTTGATCAGGTAGGTCATAGCCGAAGCTGATTTTTCACCACCCACGAAGGACACGGTGACCGGTTTGCCAGTGATGCCAGAATCATTCAGGGCCTTTTTGATGCCATGGGCAATTTCGGTCGGGTTGGTCATGGCGGTTTCACAATAGAGGACTACCATGCCATCCACCCAGGGCTGCGCGATGGCGTAGCGGACGGCGTCATAATACCATTCATTGCCGGCCTGGCCCGTCAGGTCGATCGGGTTCTTGGCGGAACCGAATTCGGGCATATATTTTTTAAGTTCTGTTTGTACATCTTCGGGGGCGAATTTTAACGGCAGCCCGTATTTTTCGGCTGCATCCGTAGCCAACACGCCCACACCACCGCCGTTGGTTATGATGATCAGATTATCGCCCTTCATCGGGGGTTGGAGGGAAAGGGCCAGGGTGCGATCAAACAGGTTTGAAAGATCGGAGGCCTGGATAACACCCGCCTGCTGGAATGCGGCGCCATAAACTTTGGCCGCCCCAGCCAGGGAACCGGTATGTGAGGCGGCGGCAGCCGCACCGTGAGCCGAGACGCCTGATTTCAAGGCAATAATGGGTTTGTGTGCTTTTAAACCGGCATCGATGAATTGGCGGCCATCCTTGAGACCTTCAATGTATAGAGAAATGCAGGTAGTATTCGGGTCTTCGTCAAGCCAGATGACCAGGTCTGCGATATTGACATCTGCCATGTTTCCGATGGAGATTAATTTATCGAAACCGACGTTGCGCGTATAAGTGGCGGCATCAATAGCAATCAACAGGGCGCCGCTCTGAGTGACCAGGGAAGCTTTCCCGTTTAATGGCAGGAAGGGGGCGAAGGAAGCGTTGAGTTTATCTGAATTGGATAAGGTGCCGACGATGTTCGGGCCCAGAATGCACATCCCGTAATGGTGGGCAGTTTCCACGATCTGTTCCTCGAGGTCGCGGCGGCCCGACTCTGCAAAACCGGAGGTGATGATGATCAGACCTTTCACCTTTTTCTTGCCGCACTCTTCAACCACCTGGGGTACAAGCCTGGCTGGGACGGTGATGACGGCGGCGTCGATTTTCCCGGGTACCTCAATAATATTGGGGAAGACTTTTAAACCCAATATTTCTGTAGCGGTGGGATTGATTGGGTAAATTTTCCCCTGGTAACCGCATTTGATCAGATTATCAAGGACGGTATAACCGATTTTACCCGGTACACTGGATGCGCCTACCACAGCGATTGTCTCTGGTCGTAAAAGAGCATTTAATAATACATTGTCCACAACGGTTCCTCCTGAATAAAGACCATTTCAAAAAATATTCAATAAATTACGGTTCTTCAGGATTTACCGCGAAATGAGCCGTGTTTTGGGGTGTTTGTGGGTGCTTCGCAACCGTTTGCCTCCCAAAATGCGGTATTTATGACGCAATTCCCGATGAACTACCATTAATAAGTATACCATCTAAAAAGACCCGTCAGTCAGGCTGTGACAAATATCAGAGAAAAAGCGGAATATAATCGTGATAAAAAAACACAAGACCGGGCCTATTGTCCAGTCTGATTGGTTATGCTATGATCAAAGTCATGGCTATCTTTGAAAATCACCGCGCGTGGAGTTTGCGCACCCATCCAGAGGAAGAGAAAATCGTCAGTGTGCTGGCCGCTGCTCTCGCGGCGGTCGATCCTGAAAAAGCGGTTTTAAATGTTGTCCAACGGGATCGCAACCACCTCACCGTGGGGCAAACCCACATTAACCTGGATGCCTACCGCCGTGTGTTTATCATCGGCGCGGGGAAAGCCAGTTTTTTAATGGCCAAAGCATTATCGGGTTTGATCGGAGACAAGCTGGCCAAGGGCGCTATCATATCAAAAGCGGTAAGTCTGTCCAACTTTCTTCCCGGGTATCCATCGGTGCGCATCTTGAAAGGCGGGCATCCCATCCCAGATGGCGACAGCATCCAGAGCACGCAGGTTTTAATCGAGATGGTAAAGGAATTGGGGGAACAAGATTTGGTATTATGTTTGATCTCCGGGGGCGGGTCGGCCTTGCTCACTCGTCCGGTTCAAGGGGTAACCCTGGAACAGCTTCGGAACCTGACCCGCACGTTGCTGGCCTGCGGCGCTTCAGTGGATGAAATCAATGCCATCCGCAAGCACCTGGACGAAGTTAAGGGCGGGCGTTTGGCTGGTTTGGTTTACCCGGCCAGGCTGGTCACGTTAATCTTGTCGGATGTGATCGGGAGTCCTTTGGAGGTCATCGCGTCTGGGCCGACCGTAGCCGATCCAACCACTTTTCAGGATGCGCTTAATATTATAGAGAAATACCAGGTCATGGATATCGTCCCACCCGCAGTGATCGGAATTTTCAAGAAGGGTATCCTGGGAGAATTACCTGAGACGGTAAAACCCGGCGATGAAAAGATAAAATCGACCGTCAACCTGATCGTAGGGAGTAACTTACAGGCCGCTGAAGCGTCGGTAGCAGAAGCCAGGAGATTGGGATTCCATTGTTTGCTGCTGACCACACGTTTGCAGGGTGAAGCGCGTGTGGCTGGTCGTTTTCTAGCGGCTATCCTGCGCGAGATCGCCGAGACCGGGCATCCGCTCCCACGGCCGGCGTGCCTGGTGGTGGGTGGCGAAACGACCGTGGTGATTAAAGGCGAAGGAAGCGGAGGGCGCAACCAGGAATTGGCCCTGGGCGCCGTGAAGGATCTTGATGATGTGGAAAAAGTCGCGTTGATCACCCTGGCAACGGATGGGGAGGATGGCCCAACCGACGCTGCCGGGGCGATTGTGACAGGCAGCACGGCTAAACGGGCAGAAACCATGGGGTTGAACACCCAGGCGTATCTGGATGATAATAATTCTTACGCGTATTTCAAAATGCTCGATGACCAGATCCGCACCGGCTCAACCGGCACGAACGTAAACGACCTTACCTTCCTGTTCGCATTTTAACCTGGACATTAACGACCGGCGAGGAGTAACGGATGCATTTAAATATTTAACAGCCATGCGAAGAAACTTATCGAGTTTGATGTGTTTGCGGGTGCGAGGCACCCGCAAACACATCAAACTCGGTTCTTTTTCACTGGGGCCTGAGTAGTAACTTTAAATTTTGTGTAAAACACGTGAAATCCACGCTTTGGGCTTAAATCGTATCAGATAAAGTGCAATCACAATCCCTACCAATAGATAAAGGAAATCAAAGAATGACCGGTTTGCGATTAAATTCGTCAATTGAAACGGAAACATGATAATGGTAAGCCCAACCAACAAATCGACCCCCCAATTTTGTTTATAAACCAGACCAATTGCCCCGGCAATCTTTGTTAACCCTAACACGATCAAAGATAAAACAATGAAAGCGTTATGGGTAAAAATATTGGGAACTATCCCCATGCTCAGATTGGCTAAAAAATCATGCGGGTCTTCTGATAATTCTTGAGATATTTGCCACATATAATCAGCCAAAATTTGTTTTCCCAATAAAGCAATCCCCAACCCTGAAATTAATTCAATCAGACCCAAAGTAAACTTGTAAACGATAATAAACCAGGAGACATGATACTCTTCTTTTTGATTCATTCTACCTGTCCATTCGCTGAAAAATCAGGTTAAATTGCAACTTCTCAGTCTCGCGTGAAAAAGACCCGAATATCAGGTGTTTGCGTGTCCGAAGGACACGCAAACACCTGATATTCGGTAACCTTCTTTTCGCGGCAGTGCAGTTACATTATAAGCTACCTGCCTTTCGGCTGAACGGATAAGATTTTACGAAAGGGAATTTACAACAGCTCGGAGAGGAAAAGCCTGAGCGATCCCGCTAATGGCCCACGGACGATCGCGGCACTGGAAGGCATATCCATCTGGCCGTTCTTCACGGTCAGTTGGGTATCATCCAGCAGGTTGGTATAAACGCCGTCCACGAGCTGTACCCCAATTTCCCCGGCTCCCTGGCTGACATTAAAAACCCCATACAAACACCCGGCTTCGCCTGACCAGACCGCTTGAATACCGGCAGAGCATTCCAGCAGGGCGAATTTGCCTTGTATGGTTACCGCGTCTTTTTTGAGCAAAGCCAGCCGGGTCAGGAACGGTTGGAGGGAATAATTGCCCCAGTTTACTTTATCGGTGTTAAATAACGAAGGGGTTTTCTCTTCAGCCGATTCTTCACCCGCATAAATTAAAAATGCGCCTTTATTGAAAGCCTGGAAAGCGGTCCATGCCAGACCTTGATCGGTGCTCCCGGCCAGATCCATGATGCGCCGGTTGTCATGATTTTCGACGCAGCGCATCTTAACTGAATTCATGGGATGGACGCAGTCCTGGTACTGCAGCAGGTCGAGATACCGGCTTAAAGGAATTTCTCCCAAGACCGCGGCCTGCCACACCGGCCAGATATCGTAATCGTAGGTCAGGTCGAAGGCCTGGTAAAGCTCACCATCCGAAGCGGCTGGCAGCCCTCTGTAACGCCGGTCGATGATGAAACTGGCATGGACTGATTCAGCTAACCAGGTCACACCCGGTTTTAACTCGGCCACCTGGTGGCGCGCTTTTACCCAAATATCAACCGGTACCAATGGGGCCACGTCGCAGCGGAATCCATCCACACCCACCTGGGCCCACATCTTCAAGGTATCAACCAGGTAGGTCGTCAGAAGATCGTTGGGATGTTTCAAATCGATCACATCGCTCCAATCTGGGACAGTCGTTACCGGGACGCCCGCTTCAGTTTGGTGGAACCAATCTGGATGGCCGGCCACCAAAACTGAATCATGCGCGGTATGGTTATAAACCACATCGATCATCACCGCCATTCCGAGTTGGTGGGCCTTCTCAATGAGCGCCTTAAAGTCTGCCAGGGCGCCGTATTCGGGGTTGATCCCGCGGTAATCCGAGATTGAATAAGGCGACCCCAAGGTTCCCTTCCGTTCGATTTTTCCAATTGGATGGATTGGCATCAACCAGATGATGTCAACCCCCATTTTTTGGATGCGAGGTAAATCTTGGGTCACATCGGCAAAGGTCCCATGCGGCCCATGGTTGCGCACAAAAATCTCATAAATGACCAGATGACGCGCACTCGAAGGGGTATCGGTTGCCATGATTTATCTCCTGTTTATGGGTTACCGGTTGCAAATGGATGGCGCGGGTCCCGGATCCATTCGCTCCAGGATCCGATGTATACCCCGCTTTCGGGTAAACCGGCGTAAAGCATTGCCACCAGGTGGTGACATGACGTGACGCCAGAGCCACAATAAATGATGGCGTGGTCGGATGGCGTAACGCCCAAAAGATGGCTGAATTGTTTCTTTAGTTCTTCAGGAGAGAGGAAGGTCCCATCGGGGGCCAGGTTTAACCCATAAAAGCGGTTTAATGCGCCCGGGATGTGACCGGCGACCGGGTCGATCACCTCTTCTTCCCCGCGGAAGCGTGTTTCAGAGCGCGCATCCACCAAACGGTAATCCGGATTTCCGAGCAGTTGTTCGATCTGTTGAGTGTCGAGAAGCATCTCGAGTGGTGTGCCGGGTACGAACGGCTTCGTCGTCCGGGTGACAGGTCCAGATTCGACGGGCAGGTTTTCTATCGTCCATTTTTGAAAACCCCCATTTAGAATCGCGACCGAAGCATGTCCATAATAGCGCAGCAGCCACCATAAACGCGCCGCGAAACTCCCGCCGGAGTTATCATAAACGATGACCTGCCGGTCAGAGTCAATGCCCCACCCCGAAAATAAATTAATCATGGCCTGGGGAGCGGGAAGGGGGTGACGTCCGCTATTGGGTGTCTTGGGACTTGCCAGGTCCTGGTCGAGGTGAGCATAGACAGCCCCTGGGATATGCGCACTCAGGTAGCCTGCGCGGCCCCACTCTGGTTTTTGTAAATCAAAACGACAATCCACAATCACCCAATTGGGATCATCGAGATGCTGATGGAGATCCATTGTGGATATCAGGGTGTTATACGCCATAAGTTACCTCCGTGGGAGAAAATATTTCAAACGATAAACCAGTCCCAAGGCGATCAATAATGCAATGAAGCCCCAGCCATCAAAAAGAATGAAGCGTTGGACCGAAAACTGAATGGCCGCGTGCCCCAAAGGCAGGTTCAAAAGGAGCAAGGATTCTCCGATAAAACCGATCGCCTGCATCAAGGTTGATTCAACTAAAGATAGAAAATGACGATCCGGCTGCCAAAATGCCACCGCATAAGGCACGTTCCACATGATCAATAACAACCCGATCCCACGCATCATTGCGCTGCCTGCCTCGCCGGTAAGCTCAAAACCTGGCGCATAACTTTTGGGGTAAGCCAGGAAGAGGATAGCACATTGTATATTGAAGAAAAATACCAGACCGATTAAACCCCGCGCGATCCAGACAGTTATTTTCATAGTTCCTGACCGCTGATTGATGATAAAGAATAGGGTCCTTGGGATATGCCGTAGTAAATGTGGCACATACCACGGATATCCCCCGAGAGCCATAAAGAATATGAGGTGTTTTATAAAAGTTCATTAAGCGTGGTGGGTTAAGCCGGGTTAGATTTTGACTTTGCCCTGATTGGCGACCGCCGCCATGGCCTTGGCAACTTCGTCCTGGTTACCCAGGTAATAATGCTTGATCGGTTTAAATTCCTCGTCCAGCTCGTACACCAGTGGAACGCCCGTGGGGATGTTCAGCTCGACGATGTCTTTGTCAGAAATATTGTCCAGGTGTTTGACTAAAGCACGCAGACTGTTCCCGTGCGCCGCGATGATGACCCGTTTACCCGCTTTAACGGATGGAATGATAGTGTCGTTCCAGTAGGGCAGGAAACGCGCTACGGTATCTTTCAAGCACTCGCATTTTGGCAAATCGTTGGCTGGCACGTCCTTATAACGCCGGTCGTGTCCTGGATAACGTTCGTCGGTCACTTCAAGGGCAGGCGGGCGAACATCATAACTGCGCCGCCAAAGTTTGACCTGGGCCTCACCGTATTTAACCGCGGTTTCCGCTTTATTCAATCCCTGTAAAGCCCCATAATGGCGCTCATTCAACCGCCAGGAGCGGATCACAGGCAGCCACATCAAATCCATGGCATCCATCACGATCCAAAGGGTGCGGATGGCTCGTTTCAGGACTGAGGTGTAGGCGATATCGAAGGTTAAGCCAGCTTCGATCAAGTTTTTAGCACCAGTCCTGGCTTCTTCCACGCCTTTTTCGGACAAATCGACATCCGTCCATCCGGTATAGAGGTTTTTCTGATTCCAATCGCTTTCGCCGTGTCTGAGAAGAACGATTTTATACATGGGTCATCCTTTGTTAATTTTATGGTTTAAAAGTATGGCAATAATTGTAACCTGATTTTCCTGGTCTGCGCTCATGTAATTTAACGGTACTCCAGTAGTTACCGTGGAAGGGGCCATTCTCCACGGCAATTCCCAAAGACCCAGAAAATTAGATAATTTGTCTACCATACTGGCAGAAATATTTATCTTAAAGCCGAGACGATCAATTGGGTAT
>DAIQPZ010000168.1:0-5826 GCA_036787065.1 Anaerolineaceae bacterium | reverse complement strand
AGAAAAACCACCCGCTCGAAGGGCTTTCCGTCGCGGGTAAAGTCCTGGTCTTCCCTTCCGGCAAGGGCTCTACGGTGGGCTCTTACACCCTCTACCGCATGAAGGCAGCGGGCACTGCCCCGGCCGCCATCCTCAACGCCGAGTGCGAAACCATCACCGCGGTCGGCTGTATTATCTCGGATATCCCCTGCGTCGACCATATCCCCATCCAGGAGATCCACACCGGTGACTGGCTGAAGGTAGACGCTACGGGCGGCCTGGTCGAGGTGATTTCCACAGACTGAGCGGAACCAGCCACCAGGTTTTTTGAATCGGCCAGTTAACCAGAGAAAATATATCTCTCATCACTGTTTTATTTCTAATCGGAGGTATCAATGTCATCCATCTTCACTGTCAATGGCAAACCTTTCTTCCCACTGGGCGGGCAGGTGCATAACTCCAGCGGGTACAGCCTGGCCGCGTTGGAACCCGCCTTCAAAGCCCTGGCGGCTCTCCACGCCAACACAGTAGAAATACCGGTCTATTGGGAACAGGTCGAGCCGGTCGAAGGGACCTTTACTTTCGACCACGTGGACGAAATCCTCGAAGCTGCCCGCGCTCGTGGGCTGCGCGTCATCCTGCTTTGGTTTGCCACCTGGAAAAATGGCTCGATGCAGTATGCCCCGGCCTGGGTCAAATCCGATCCACAGCGCTTCAACCGCGTGTTAACTCACTCGGGCAAACCCCTGTTCGTGTTATCCTCTCACTGTCGCGCCAATTGGGAAGGAGACAGCCGCGCCTTCAACCGCCTGATGCGCCATTTAAAAGAAACGGATGGTGATGATCATACGGTCATTGGAATCCAGGTGGAAAACGAGCCGGGGATTCTCGGCGCCGTTCGCGACCACTCCCCCCGGGCAGATGAGGAATTCAATGCACGCGTCCCCGAGGTTTTGGTCACCGCCATCCTGGCTTCCCGCGCCAACCCAATCAAGGACGCCTGGGAGGTGGCCGGTTCCAGGAAAACCGGTTCGTGGACCGAGTTATTGGGTCCCCTGGCCGGTGAGGTTTTTTCCGCTCATAGTATCGCGACCTACATCGATCGCGTGGCTGAGGCAGGAAAAGCGGTGTATTCTCTGCCGATGGTCGTCAACGTTTGGATCGCCGAAAATAGCTGGCGGCTGCCGGGCGCTGACTATCCTTCCGGGGGCGCGGTGACCCCCATGCTCGATCTGTGGAAATGGCTCACGCCTCACATCGACCTGATTGCCCCCGATATATACGTCGAAAACCCCGACCTTTACCGCCAGGTTGCCGCGGTCTATCACCGCCCAGACAACCCCCTGTTCATCCCGGAATCCGGCGGAACCCTTTCCAACTCGCTCAACCTGTTTTATGCCATCGCCGATCTGCACGCCACCGGTTACGCCGTATTTGGCACTGAAAGCCTTCTCAACGAAGCTGGGACGGTAAAACCCTCCGCGTTACCGGCGGTCGAAAGCTTCCAATTCGTCGCGGCGGTCCTTCCGTTAATTGAAAAATACCATGGCGCCCGCCAGGTCCACTCGGTCATTCAGGGTGAATTCCAGGATGAGCAGCGCTTCGAATTTGGCGATTTTCTGGGCCGGGCGGTTTTCAACAAGTGCGGAGTGAATTTCTTCACCGATTATCGCCATTCTCTACCCGATCCGGCCCAACGAGGCCGTGGGTTGATCTTCCAGACCGGACCGCGTGAATTTTACCTGGTGGGCGCAGGGTACCGCCTGCTCTTGCAGAAAAAGCAGCCCGAGCATTTTGCCTTTTCCAAACCCCACGACCATTTTGAACTCGGGTTGACCCCTTACCTGCTGGTGGAAGAGGGTTGTTTTGGGCAAAACGGCGCCTGGGTCCCCATCCGCCAGCGCAACGGCGACGAGATCACCGGCGGATTATGGATGGCGCCCGACACCAATGTCCTGCACGTCCTCATGACAGAGGATTAAACAGCAGGGTATTCACATACATCTCCCTTCGGTCCCCTTCCCATTAGTGAAGGGGACCGAAGGGTTAGGTTCTTAAGAGGAGACATCATGATTGTGATTGCCAGTCAAAATGGAGACGTGGGTATCCGCCAGTCGATGGCGGTTTTAAAAGCCGGGGGATCTGTTCTGGATGCCCTGGAAGCCGGTATCCGCCCGGTTGAAGACAACCCAGAAGACCATTGGGTCGGTTATTCAGGCATGCCTTCTATCCTGGGTGAGGTTGAGCTGGATGCCAGCATCATGAACGGCAAAGATCTGACGGCCGGCGCAGTGGGGTGTGTTAAAGGTTATCCCAACCCCATCTCGATCGCGCGCAAGGTGATGGAAGAATTGCCGCATGTCTTCCTGGTGGGTGAAGGCGCTGAACGCTTTGCCGCCGAGATGGGTTTCCACAAGGCCGAAATGCAAACCGCGGAATCCCGCCAGACCTGGCGCGCCGATCTGTCATCGCTGGACGTGGACCCTGACACGCTCAACGGACAAAACCTGGCTGAGCTGGTGCGTCAATTCAGCAACCCGCGCCGCACGCGGGGCACGGTTAATTTCATCGCCCGCGACGCGCAGGGCAATCTGGCCACGGGGGTCAGCACCAGCGGTTTTTATGGCAAGTATCCCGGTCGTTTAGGCGATTCGCCGGTCATTGGCGCGGGTAATTATGCCGATAACCGTTACGGCGCTGCCGCCTGCACCGGTATGGGCGAAATGGCGATTCGCGCCTCCACCGCCCGCAGCGTGGTCATGTATCTCAAGCAAGGCTTTTCGCTCGAAGCCGCCGGGATCCAGGCCATGACCGATCTGCGCGACCTGGGTGGTCGTTTTATCTCTGAGATGAACATCATTGCTATGGACGCCGCCGGACACCCGGCCGGTTTCAGCAGCGCACACGATAAAACTTTCATTTATATGACCGATTCCACCGATGGTATCCAGGTTGCACACCGTACCTTCGTCGAAGTTCCTCAGCGGTGGGAAATATAAATAAAATAATGGAAAAGTCAGATATCCGCCTGTTGTTTACGACACGTATCGTGCGTTTATTCTGTTATGGCTTCTTATCCGTTGTTTTAGCACTTTATCTGGCCCAGGTCGGTTTAACTGAGCCTCAAATCGGCCTGCTCTTCACCCTCACCCTGGCAGGCGACGCCGGTATATCCCTGTGGTTGACCACCTCGGCGGATCGTTTTGGCCGTCGGCGCACCTTGCTAATTGGCGCATTATTGATGGTGGCCGCCGGAGTGGTGTTTATCCTGACGAAAAACCCCGTGCTGCTCATGGTAGCGGCGGTGATTGGGGTCATCAGCCCCAGTGGGAATGAAATCGGACCATTTTTATCGGTCGAACAGGCCGCTCTGACTCAATTAGTACCCGGCGAACGGCGCACTCAAACCTTCGCCTGGTACAACCTGGTTGGGTCTTTCGCCACCGCCTGTGGCGCACTCGCCGGGGGATGGCTGGCCGAACTACTCCAAAAGTCTGGCGTCGCTGCCCTCGAATCATACACTTCCGTTCTGTTGGGCTACGCCGTGGGCGGCGTGGTCCTGATCGCCTTGTTCCTGTTCCTGTCCGCCGCGGTTGAAATCAAACCGGACGAAGGTCACAAGCCAGTCGAAAAGCGCACCCTGGGCCTGCACCGTTCGCGCAAAATCATCTTCAAGCTCAGCGCCCTGTTCTCCCTGGATGCGTTTGCGGGCGGTCTGATCGTGCAAAGCATGATGGCCTTCTGGTTTTACCGGCGCTTTGGGATCGATCCTGGGCTCATCGGCAGCATCTTCTTTGGCGCCAACATCCTGGCCGGTATCTCGGCCCTCCTGGCCGGCCGGATGGCAAAGCGTATTGGTCTGATCAACACCATGGTGTACACCCACGTCCCATCCAATATCCTGCTGATACTCGTACCGCTCATGCCAACCCTGCCGCTTGCCATCCTTGTGCTCTTGCTGCGCTTCAGCATTTCCCAAATGGATGTGCCCACCCGCCAGTCCTACACCATGGCCGTGGTTGCTCCCGATGAACGCTCCGCGGCAGCGGGAGTCACCGGCATCGCCCGTTCCGTCGGCGCAGCCATAGCCCCATCCTTGACAGGCATATTCATCGGCATTCCAGCCCTGATCAGCCTCCCATTTTTCCTCTCGGGCGGTTTGAAGCTCGTCTATGATTTACTGCTCTATCGCAGCTTTCGAAGCATGAAACCCCCGGAAGAAAATTAGAAGTTAATCCATCACGCAGTCCCGGCCGGCTTGTTTGGCGCGGTAAAGGGCTTCGTCTGCCCGCTTGAGCAGAGTCTCGAAATCCGGTGTGTTGGGGAGGGGCTCGGCCAGACCGATGCTGAGCGTCATGAGCGCCTCCGCGATTACCGGCTCGAAGTTATACCGGTCCATCGCTGTAAGCGCCTATACCCTAAAATTCGGCAACTTTATCCGCGGGTTCGCTTTCATATCAGGTGGATGATCGGCAATGGTTTCATCACAGGTTTTGATTAGGCGTCCACTGCGTTAATGAACTTTAATTAAATCGCTAACGGGGTTGTGGTAAACTTAACGTAACACCTTTGCCTGATACTTTTTAACCACAAACCACCCGAAATACACGAAAGGACCCTATTTTTTCAGTCCAATCCGTATGTTTTCGTGTTTTATATTCGTGTAGTGGGGTGTGACTCGTGGTTATTTGTCTTTATGCCAGAGCAGTGACCACTTAACATAGAAAATGATGGAGGGTTATTTACACAAAATGGCTGATCTTACCGCCACAGCGGCTGCCTCACCCAACATTGCTCTGATTAAATATTGGGGCAACCGCGTCGATCCCCTACGCTTGCCGGCCAACGGATCCATCTCGATGAACCTGGACGGGCTCGAAGCCCGCACCCGTGTCACCTTCGACCCTTCATTTATCACCGACCAATTTATCCTCAACCATCACCAGGCCAACAGCGCTGATCTGTCCCGCGTATCTGTCTTTCTGGACCTGGTCCGCCAGATGGCGGGCAGCCACCTGTATGCCACGGTGGAAAGCCGGAACAATTTTCCGATTGGCGCCGGGGTTGCCTCATCCGCCGCGGCGTATGCCGCGCTCAGCCTGGCTGCCGCGAAAGCCATCGGGCTTGACCTGAATGAAATCGAGCTGTCCCGCCTGGCGCGCCGCGGTTCGGGCTCCGCCTGTCGCTCAGTACCAGGTGGTTTTGTCGAATGGTTGCCTGGGCGCAGCGACCGCGATTCATTCGCGGTCACCCTGGCGCCCGCCAGGCATTGGGACCTGGTAGACTGCATCACCCTGATCAGCCGCCTCCCTAAACCGGTGGGGTCTACCGAGGGGCATTCCCTGGCCAAATCCAGCCCATTTCAAAAGGCGCGCGTCGCCGACACAGACCGCCGCCTGGAGCTGTGCCGCGGCGCCATCCTTGCCCGTGACTTCAAGGCCCTGTCGACCGTCGTCGAGCTGGACAGCAACATGATGCACGCCGTCATGATCACCAGCCAGCCAACCTTGCTTTACCTGATGCCTGGCTCAATCACCGTCATGCAAGCCGTGATCCACTGGCGCAAAAATGGCCTGCCGGTGTGCTACACGCTGGATGCCGGGCCCAACGTGCACGTGCTTTGCCCGGCCGAGTCAGCCAAAGAGGTCAGCCTTCGCCTCGAACAGCTGCCCGGGATCAATCAGGTGCTGCTCGCCCATCCTGGCGGCCCCGCTCACCTGATCGAGCAGATATAAAGAAGGGTCTTGGTGACTGAAATGTCCTCGTTGGCATGGCGAGATCCTTCGCTGGCCCAACCCTCCGGCATGTCATCCTGGAGGACTGAGGCTTTGCGAAGGACGAAGGATC
>DAIQPZ010000050.1:0-16646 GCA_036787065.1 Anaerolineaceae bacterium | reverse complement strand
TTTGGCTGGATGCTTGAAGCCGTGTCCACCTGGTCGTTCAACTGGCGGATCGCCTGGCGCGTAACTGCTGCCGGACTGGTGGCGGGGGCTGCCCTTTTCCCGCTCCTGGCAGGCATGGATAAAATTCGCGATCGCATGGCGCCGTTGGCCCCACACACATTAGATGGTATGGCCTACATGGCTTATTCCAGGTATTTGATGCAAAACAACCAGACCCAACAAGGTGTCGATATGGATCTGAGCCAGGATTACCGGGCGATCCAATGGATGCAAACTCACGTGACCGGTTCTCCGGTGATTGTCGAGGGGAACACGGTCGAATATCAATGGGGCACACGCTTCACGATATACACGGGTCTACCCGGTGTGGTGGGCTGGAACTGGCACCAACGCCAGCAGCGCGCTGTCCTGTCTTCAGAAGTGGTGACGGAACGGATTGCCGAAATTGCCGATTTTTACAATTCCACCGATCCACAAGCCGCAGGGGCATTTCTAAAAAAATACAATGTACGGTATATAATTGTAGGTCAGTTGGAAGCGAATGATTATCTAGGCGCTGGGTTGGCCAAGTTTCCTGCGCAGGAGGGGAAGCTCTGGAACCAGGTGTACCATGATGGCGACACCACAATTTACCAGGTGAACCCCTGATGAGGAGTAACTCCTCAGCCATGGGAAAAGAGTCCCCGAATTCGAGGTGTTTGTGGGTGCTTCGCACCCACAAACACCTCGAATTCGGACCTTTTTCGCGTATGCTTGAGTTGGAAACAATGAGTAAAAAAATCTGATGATCTCGTTTGGTCTCTGGTATATCAGCGTCACCTTGCTCGGATGGCTGGCTTTTCCGATTGCCTACCGCATATTCCCGGCTTTACCCGACCGTGGATATAACCTGGCTCGCGCACTTGGCCTGTTGCTGTGGGGCTATATTTTCTGGCTGCTGGCTTCACTTGGATTTTTACAAAATGATACCGGCGGGTTGATGGCTGCCTTGATCCTGGTGGCGGTGATAACCGCCTGGGCAGGCTGGCGCAGCCGGTTTAAAGCGACGTGGGTGTGGGTTAAAACGCATCGCAAGCTGGTAATCACCAGTGAGATGGTATTCCTGGGGGCATTTGCCCTTTGGACGCTGGTAAGAGCGATGAACCCAGAAATTAATGGCACTGAGAAACCCATGGAGATGGCCTTTATCAATGCTATTTTACATTCCGCGACCTTTCCACCGCACGATCCCTGGCTTTCGGGTTATGCTATTTCGTATTACTACTTCGGTTATATCATGGTTGCCATGCTGATCGAAGTGACCGGAATTTCGTCAGGAGTGGGCTTTAACCTGGCAATTGCTCTATGGTTTGGCCTGACTGCCTCGGGTTGTTACGGCATTTTATATAATCTGTTAGTGGGCTTGCGGTGTAAAAACGCAGTGCAGGATCAATCTGGGCCCGGTAAGGATGTGAAGACCCGGTCAGAAGACTCGTCCGGAAATTTGTTTTCCAGCCTGTTTGGGCCAATTTTTATTCTACTGGTCAGCAACCTGGATGGTATTTTGGAAGTGCTGCATGCGCGGGGTTTATTCTGGCAGAAAAATGCTTCTGGCCAGTGGGTTTCAAATTTTTGGACCTGGTTAGATATTCAGGAATTAAATCAGCCTCCATCTATACCATTTAGCTGGATTCCCACCCGCCCGGGGGGTATCTTGTGGTGGCGGGCCTCGCGCGTGATCCAGGATTACACGGTGGACCACCAGGCCAGGGAGATCATCGATGAATTCCCGTTTTTCTCTTATTTGCTCAGCGACCTGCATCCACACGTCCTGGCCATGCCTTTTGCTTTGCTGGCTATCGGACTTGCGTTGAACCTGTATTTACACGGCGCGGAGGGTGAAACCCGTTTTGGAAACTGGTTCAAGATCCCGATCCGCCCGGCGGCGTTTCTCTCGGGCGCAGTTATCCTGGGTGGATTGGCCTTCTTAAATACCTGGGACTTCCCTATTTACGTGGCTTTATTTTGTGCGGCCTATGCATTGCTGCACTACCAGATGGAAGGTTGGTCTGTCCGTTGGGTAGGCGAAATGTTCATCCTGGGCCTGGCAGAAGGATTGGCTGGGGCTATCTTATACCTGCCGTTTTACCTGGGGTTTTCCTCCCAGGCTGGCGGGATCATCCCGAGCATGATTTTCTCAACGCCTGGGATCCATTTCTGGGTGATGTTCGCGTTCCTCTTAATCCCTATTGCCCTGTTTATCCTTTTCGTCTGGAAGCATACGGGTCGGTTGTCCGATCTTAGATCCGGTCTGAGCATTACCACCGCGCTGATCCTGGCTTTATTGATTTTTTCTTATGGGCTTGGCATCGCGGCCAGTTTTATTCCCGCGCTGGGTGAATCATTCCTGGCGGTGCAGGGGGCAACCCAGGTTGGGATTTGGGGCCTGATCCGTGATTCCTTACTCCAGCGCCTGGTCTCACCGGGCACATGGCTTACCCTGGGCTTGCTCCTGGTATTTATCGTGGCACTGATTAAAGGTCAATATCATCGAAATTCAGAGGATCATCCCACCTCATTCGTTGACGATAACCCGTCTGGATCGATGGGGTTTATCTTCTTGTTGATATTTTTTGGCGGTTTGTTGACCCTGGCGCCAGAGTTCATTTATTTACGCGACCAGTTTGGTTACCGGATTAATACCATTTTTAAGTTTTATTTTCAAACGTGGATGGTATGGGGGCTGGCAGCGGCTTTCAGCGTGGCTTTTTTGCTCAGCCGGTTGAAGGGTCTTCGGGCGCGCCTGTTTCAGGTTGGCCTGGTTGTACTCTTGCTGGTTTCATTTTTATATCCTGCCTTTGGCTTATGGGATAAGACCAACCACTTTGCGTCCGCTAAAGGTCTGACCCTGGATGGGACATCCACCCTCAGCCCGGATGAGTTGGCGGCTGTGCAATGGCTGCGACGTGAACCCGTTGGGGTGGTAACGGAGGCGATCAACCAGGCCAGCAGTTATTCCAATTATTCTCGCATATCCGAATATTCTGGCGATCCGACCATCATTGGTTGGACTGGCCATGAGAGCCAGTGGCGGGGCAATTCTTTAAACCCGGCTGAGTTGGGTATCAGGGTGACCAACGTGGAGACGTTATACCGGACGGCTGATTGGCAGCAGACACTGCAAATCATCAACCAGTATGGCGTGCGGTACATCTTTGTCGGTGACCTCGAGCGCAGTTCTTACCGGGTGAGCGAAAGCAAATTCCAGCGATATCTCAAGATCGTCTTTTCACAAGGTTCGGTCGTAATTTATGAAGCGCCTGTTTCAGAGACCTCTGCCTCAGAGACCTCTGCTTCTAAAACGACCGAGATTGGACACCCATGAAAATTCAAAAACCATTGAATGAACCTGTTCTGTACCTGGTGGCATTAAGCCTGGCGCTAATTGTGCGCTTGATGAGTCTTGGAAAAACGATGTTAACCGATTATGAGGCGGGACTCGCGCTCCAGGCATTGGCTGTTGTGCGCGGTGGCCATCCCTTAATCGGCGACCAACCGGCTTATGTCCAGTTGACCAGTCTCTTGTTTTTCCTGTTTGGCTCAGGCAGCCAGTTCCTGGCTCGCTTTTGGCCGGCTCTGTTGGGTAGCCTGGTGGTGTTGATCCCGATCGGTTTTCGTGGCCGGATCGGCAAAATCCCCGCGCTGATCCTGGCGTTTGGACTCGCGCTGGATCCAGGGTTGTTAGCCATGTCCCGCCAGGTGGGCAGCCCGATCCTGGCCGTGGTGGGTTTATGGTTGGGTATTAGTTTAGGCACATCTGGCTATATAGGCGCCGCTGGCATCCTTTTAGGGTTAGCCTTAATGGGCGGACCCAGTTTTTGGCTTGGCTCAATTGGCCTTGGGACGGGCTGGCTGATCTCACGCCAGTTTGTTGCCGGGGCAAACGGCCTGGAAAACGAATACGAGCATAATGGAAGGCCGGTCGTTACCAAACCCTTGATGAAGCTGCTCTTCTATGGGCTTGGAACGATCCTGCTTATAGGCAGCCTGTTTCTCATCTACCCACGCGGCCTGAGCGGTATTTTCGAGGGATTGCGCAGTTTTCTGGCAGGTTGGGCGTCTTCTTCAGCCGTTTCGCCATTTACCCTTCTGCTGGCTCTGGTTGTTTACCAGCCGCTGGCATTTTTTTTCGGATTATGGGGGACAATCCGGGGCTGGCGCCGGATGGAAGCAGTTGACCAGACTTTATCGGTTATTGCGGCCCTCTCGTTATTTCTAGTGCTGGTTTATCCCGCCCGCCAGATCGCCGATCTGAGTTGGGTGTTAGTGCCGTTATGGGGTCTGGCAGCACGTGAGATATCCCGCCACCTGGAAGCCAATCGTAATGAACTCGTTCCGGCCGTTGGTCAAGCTGTGCTGGCGCTGGTGATGGCCGTGTTTATCTGGTTAAACCTGACCGGCCTGGTGATGTCTATTGGCAATACTCAATCCACCAATCTATACACGGGTTTTATCTTGGGGGCAGTGCTTCTGATAATCCTTATCAGCATTCTGATTGGCTGGGGATGGTCATCCAGGGTGGCGCGTTTCGGGTTGGTGTGGGGGCTCACCGGTGCCTTGGTCCTGTATTCGGGATCGACTGCCACTGCGGTAGGGGGTTACCGGGATACCTATACATCAAATCTTTGGCTGCGGGACGCCAGCATTCCCAGGGCAGATTTATTATTGGACAGTGTGAATAATTTTTCTCGGTGGCAAACCGGTGTGGTCAATAATCTGGATGTGCAAGTCGTGGGGGTTCCTTCGCCGGCACTCCAATGGTTATTGCGCGATTACCCGGGCGCGCGCTTTAGCGATCAATTGTCTGTCAGTCTGCAGCCTTCGCTGGTCATCACGGCTAAAGCGCAGGAACCTGCCCTGGCTGCTGCGTATCGAGGTGAGGAATTAACCTGGTACCAATCAACGAATTGGTCCCTCATGTTGCCTGGGGACACCCTGCGGTGGATTGTTTTCCAGACTTCAATGTCGAGTAAGACTTCAATTGTTTTATGGGCACGCACGGATGTCTTTCAGGGTGGCGCCGCTGGCAATAAACAAAATGTTAAACCATAACGATGGATATCCTGGGAGGATTACCCAAGCATGGTTGATGAAAGCAAGCGGCTCAAACCCAAAGTGATTGCGATTGATGGACCTGCAGGTTCAGGTAAAACGACTCTAGCCAGCCTCTTGGCGAAGACTTTGGACTATTTATATTTGGATACTGGCGAGATGTACCGCGCGCTCACCTGGGCAGCGTTGAGGGATCAGGTCGATATAAACGATGGGGGCGCCGTTACACGCCTGGCGCAGCGGGTTGAAATTGATGTGCATCCCTCTAAGATCGGTGACGGCAGGGTTAACGATGTGTTGTTGAATGGACAGGATGTGACCTGGGAGATACGCCGGCCTGAAGTTGAGTCGAATGTCTCCATTGTGGCGGCGTATCCGGGCGTAAGGCATGAAATGACGGTTAAACAGAGACAGATTGGCTTGCGCGGCCATGTGGTGATGGCCGGGCGGGATATTGGCACAGTGGTTTTTCCGGACGCGGAGCTAAAAATATACCTGGATGCCTCCGCAGAAGAAAGAGCCAGGCGGCGGTTCAGTGAAAATCAGGCGCGAGGGTTTACCCTTCCTTACGATGAGATTCTGGCATCCATGCGCCGGAGAGATGAGATCGATTCAACCCGGGAAGTGGCGCCCCTCCGTCCGGCTGAGGATGCCGTGTTGGTTGATTCAGATGAATTATCCGTCGATGAAGTATTAAAGAAAGTGCTCTTTTTATTAGGGAAAATTAATCGATGACTTACCAGGTAGCTCCTCATCATCGCCTGTTTCGGACCTTGATCAGGCCTGTTTTCCGGGGTATTTTTCATCTGTTTAGCCCGGTGACCATCTCAGGTCAGGAGAACGTTCCATCCCAGGGTCCCTACCTGGTGGTGTTCAACCACGTCTCTATCTATGATCCCCCTTTGTTGGTGGCTTTTTGGCCAAAGCCACTGGAAATATTGGGCGCCAGTGACGTCTGGCAGCGCCCAGGGCAGTCAACCCTGGCCCAATTATATGGAGCTATTCCGGTCAGGCGGGGTGAACTAGATCGCCAGGCCATCGGAAAAATGGTGTCTGCGCTTCAAGATGGCAGACCTCTGCTGGTTGCTCCTGAAGGAGGCCGGTCGCACGTGCCTGGCTTGAGGCAAGCCAAGAGTGGAGTGATTTACCTGCTTGAAAAGACCGGCGTCCCGGTTTTGCCGGTGGGTGTGGTGGGCACAACGGATGATTTTATGCAAAAAGCCTTGAAGGGTGAACGTCCACGGCTTGAGATAAGAATTGGTCCATCTTTTCGTCTCCCGGAACAATTAAATAAAATTGATGAGACGCCTCATGAAACCCGTCAAAGAAAAGTGGATTTTATTATGGTAAAAATAGCGGGACTTTTACCTGATAATTACCGCGGTTGGTATACTTTGCCCACACACAAGTTTCCGGTATAATACCTTGATGGTATGCTAGTAAGTCAATGCCAGATCAATAATTCGATTTTGTCATATACCGGCTGGTGCTTTGCCAGGCACGACTCTTGCAACGAGCCCAACATATATTGCCTAATCTTATGACTCCCTTAACCCCACCCTACTTTTATAACCTGCCCACCGATAGTTACGAATGGGCTGGATTGATCGCATTTCTTGCGTTGGTGATACTGGGGGTAGTTTTTTGGGGTGAGGTTAAGAAGAGTTTAAACCGCCGGCAATGGATAATTTTTGCTATCTTGGTGTTGTTGGTGTTTGTGACGGCGCCGTTTCTAGGCATCCGTTTATCTGGCCAGCAGGCACTCCCGGCTCCGGAAAGACCCGAAGTTCCTCGCGATCCAGCCTTAATGATTTTATCTGCACTGCCGTGGATGTTGGCAGGGGGATTATTAGGCATAGCTCCGTCCGTCGTCCTGGGTGGTGTGGTCGGTTTCTTATTAGGCCTGCTCGATACCCATAACCTTTTTACACCAATTGAGTTGGCCGGCCTGGCCTTGTTATTTTCGATTATTATCCGCCAGCGATATCGTACACTTTTCTTTCAGGTGCTCAGACATCCCATTGTGGCTGCTTTCGTTTTAATGGTTACTTATGTGCCGGTATTTTTACTCGACCGGACTTTGATTATTACAGGCCCTTTAGTGACTCGGGTCGACTTTGCGCTGACCCATCTGGGAGCAGGCATTTTTGCCATGGGTGGGGAATTATTCGCCGCCGGGATCATCGCCGAGGTGCTCTACCAAATTAAACCGGCCTGGTGGGGCAGCCACGAACCGTTAATCCCATCACCTTCTGAACGCAGTTTGCAGCTGCGATTCTTCTTTAATCTCGGTCCTTTAGTGTTTGTTATTCTTTTCTTCCTGATGGCCGGAGATTGGTTTGTGGCTGAAAATGCGGCTCGCGGTATGCTTGAAGACCGCTTATCCAGCACGGCTCGGGTAGCGGCTGATAATGTGCCTTTCTTCCTTGAGACGGGCCAAAATTTAATTGTGAAATTTGCTTCAGACGACCGTTTGCTAACGGGATCAACCGATCAGATTGCCCAGATCTTGGAAGAGGATTTACGCTCTGAGCCCTATTTCCGCCAATTGTTTTTATTGGATGCGAATGTTAAGCAAATCGCCAGCTACCCCAAGACGGATATCGAGTTACTGGCGCCCTCCGATTATGAAAATGAAGGATTTATACTATCCCTTAAAGGGGTACATATCCAGACTTACACCGTATCTCCTTTAAAGGGGGAATCGTCCGCACTGGTAGCCTTTATTGCTTCTGTCCTGGATGCACAAGGTAAAACGAAGGCGGTCCTGTGGGGCAGGACCGATCTGGCTTCCAATCCTTTTACACAATCGATTATTAAAACCCTTCAAGAAATGACTGCCCTGGGTGGCGAGGGATTCATCATCGATGAAAATGGGCGGATTTTATACCATCCCAATCCGTCCAGGATTTTTTCTACCTATACCGGAAATCTTCCGCAGGGTGTGTCTTTCTTTGATGAAACGGCGCCAGATGGCACGCGCCAGTTGGTGTATTATCAGCCGACCATTGGTAGGCCTTGGGCGATCCTTTTGACCGTGCACGCTCAGCAGGTACAGCAGTTGGCATTAAATACTGCTTTGCCATTATTGGGGATCATTGTGATCATCTCGGTGGCGGCAGCGATTTTCCTCTTCCTGGGACTGCGCGCCGTCACAGCTTCGCTGGTGACTCTGGCTGGGGAATCCAGCCGCATCTCACAGGGCCAGTTGGATCACGCCTTGCCACCTTCAAATGCGGTGGATGAAGTGGGGCTAATGCGCCAGGCATTTGAGCAAATGCGGCTGAGTTTGAAGGCCAGGCTGGAGGAGCTTAACCGCTTGTTGTTGGTTAGCCAGGGGGTTGCGTCGACACTTGATTTTCACGATGCCGTCCAGCCTATTTTGCAAGCGGCGCTTGGAAATAAAGCCTGTATGGCGCGGGTCGTATTGGTTGAGTCTAAAGAGTTGGATATACAACCCGAGCCACCGGCCAGGTTGGGCCTGGGCCCGGCCAACGATCAATACGCTTGCCTGGATAATGATATCCTTGCTTTGACCCAACATCATGGCGCTCTGGCCGTTCCCAACCTGTCGCGTGGCCGCTGGCTCAATATTTCCCAAAACACACCTCGTCCCGGAGCGATCCTGGCGGTCCCCTTAAAACACGAGAACCGTTTCTACGGTGCATTATGGGTCGCTTACGAAAATCCACGGACGTTTACCAAAGAAGAAACCCGTTTCATGAATACGTTGGCCGGTCAGGCGGCCCTGGCCGCGGCGAATGCATGGCTGTATACTTCGGCTGAGATCGGCCGCCAGCGCCTGGAAGCTATTCTGGCTTCCACTCCTGATCCGGTGCTGGTGACTGATCACCAAAACCATCTGCTGCTTTCTAACCCGGCTGCCCTGCAACTGCCTGGTTTGGCTGAAGCCTCCGTACGAGGGAAACCGATTAATGAGGTGATCAACCAGGAAGATTTAGTGGGGTTATTGAGTGCTTCACCAGACGAGATGCCTTCCCGCGAAATCGTCTTTCCCAACGGGCGCATCTATTACGCCACGGCTTCATCCGTCATTGTGGATGGCCAGGCAGTGGGTAAAGTGTGTATCCTGCGCGATATTACTCATTACAAGGAATTAGATGCACTTAAATCTGAGTTTGTAGCTACGGTGAGCCATGACCTGCGATCTCCACTGACGCTGATGCGGGGTTATGCCACCATGCTCCAGATGGTCGGGGATTTGAACGAGGAACAAAAGAAATATGTGCGCAAAATTATTTCAGGTGTGGAAAATATGTCTCGCCTGGTCAACAATTTGTTAGACCTGGGTCGTATTGAGGCCGGGGTTGGTTTGCGCCTGGAAATGGTTTCAGTGACTGAAGTGATCGAGCGGGTGACCAGCTCGCTCCAGCTCCAGGCGGCGCAGAAGAACATCCAACTCCTGACCGAACTGCACCAGAATAACTTCCCATTGCTCGAATCGGATCCTGCGCTGTTGCAGCAGGCATTGTATAACCTGGTAGAAAATGCGATTAAATATACCCCGGTGGGAGGCCAGGTGATGGTCTCCTCTCAACCCCAGGCCACCAATATATTGTTTAATGTAAGGGATACGGGAATTGGAATTGCTCCGCTCGACCAACCTCGCTTGTTTGAAAAGTTTTATCGTGGTGGACAGCGTGAAGCCTACCAGCAGCGCGGCAGCGGCCTTGGGCTGGCGATTGTCAAGTCGATTGCTGAAAGGCATGGGGGAAGGGTATGGCTAGAAAGTCAGTTGGGTAAAGGCAGTTCATTTTTCCTCGAGATCCCTCTAAAGGTATCCCAAAATTTATCTTGACTTTTTGGTCGCAATTTGTTATAATTGTAAGTTGCATGTATATATAGCTGCTGACCTTTGACTGGAAATGCGCGCTAGAGATAAAAATTCCTCTTGCGCTTTAATGGGTTAATTTGCACCCCCGATCTAAAAATGGAGGTTATTCGTGGAAACTAAGGGTTTGACTTCACTTCGGATAAATCTGGCGTCACCTGAGACCATCCGCAGCTGGTCCTATGGTGAGGTACTTAAGCCAGAAACAATTAATTATCGACGCCTGCGCCCTGAAAAAGATGGCCTGTTTTGTGAGGCGATCTTTGGCCCAACCCGCGACTGGCAGTGCTACTGTGGAAAGTATAAAAATCCACGTTATAAAGGCATCACTTGCGATAAATGCGGAGTTGAGGTCACTCGTTCCTCTGTTCGCCGTGAGCGGATGGGGCATATTGAGCTGGCGACACCCGTCGCCCACATCTGGTATACCCGCCGCATCCCCTCTTATCTAGGACTATTATTAGATATTTCGCGCCGTAACCTGGACCGGGTATTATACTTCGCACAGTATATTGTCACTTACGTGGATGAAGATGCGCGCAACAAAGCCCTGAAGCGCCTTGAAGATGAAATAAACGTTTCTGAACGTGAGCAGGCCACACAAATTAACGCAAAGATCGCGGAAGTCAAGCGTGGCCGCGACCGTAAGTTGGCTGAGCTCCAACAGCAAAAGACCGAGATGGAAGGCCGTTTCGATGAAGAGATTGCTGCCCGATTCGAGCCTGTCATTCAAGAAGGGCAAAATCTAGAACGGGTGCTGCAGGAGAAAATGGGCAAGGCTGTGCAGACGCCGATCGTTTTCAATGGGGCTGGAAAAGAGACCATTTTGGTCGATGTAAACGAGGTCGTCACTGCACAGCAGCTTTCCCGTGTTCAGCGCGTGGTCAAGGAACGGATGGAACAATTGGAAGGCGAGCTTAAATCTGAAATGCAGCGAGAGCTCGAGCAGATTAAGATGACCATCGAGCGCGTCCGCGCCGAGGCAGAAGAGCAGATGGACGGTTTTCGCAACCAGCTCGAAGATCAATCGGTCGAAAGCCAGAGCCAAAACGCGCATTCGCGCGATGAGTTGCAGGAGCTACGCCCCTTCACCTTCTTAAGCGAGAGCCGTTATCGCGAATTAAAATCCCGCTGGGGTCAGGTATTCCGCGCCGATATGGGCGCTGAAGCTTTCTATGATATCTTGCGCCGGCTTGACCTGGATAAGCTGTCGGAAGAATTATGGCACGAGGCCAGAACCTCAAAGAGCAAACAAAAACGCAAGAAAGCGACCACGCGCCTGAAGGTGGTGGAAGCCTTCCGCCGCTCTGGCAACCGTCCAGAATGGATGATCTTGACGGTTCTACCCGTCATCCCTCCCGATCTGCGGCCTATGGTCCAGTTGGATGGTGGACGGTTTGCGACATCCGATCTAAATGATTTATACCGCCGGGTGATCAACCGCAACAACCGTTTGAAGCGGCTGCTCGAACTCGGCGCTCCGGATGTGATCGTGCGCAATGAAAAACGCATGCTCCAGGAAGCGGTTGACTCCTTGATCGACAACTCTCAACGAGGTAAGGCGCTCTCACGCCGCGGCCGCCGCGAGTTAAAGTCTTTGAGCGATATGCTCAAGGGTAAGAAAGGCCGTTTCCGCCGTAACCTGTTGGGTAAACGCGTTGATTATTCTGGCCGTTCTGTGATTGTGGTAGGCCCATCGTTGAAGCTGTACCAGTGCGGTTTGCCCAAGACTATGGCGTTAGAACTTTACCGTCCCTTTGTCATTTCTCGCCTGGTGTCACACAATTATGCCGCCAACGTGAAAGGCGCCCGCCGATTTATCGAACGCAACCGCCCGGAAGTATGGGAAGTACTGGAAGAGGTGATCAAGGATCGCCCGGTGTTGTTAAACCGCGCCCCGACCCTGCACCGCCTTGGCATTCAAGCATTCGAACCCATTTTGATCGAGGGCAGCGCCATCCAGCTCCATCCGTTAGTGACCACCGCTTTCAACGCTGATTTCGATGGCGACCAGATGGCTGTTCACGTGCCCCTGTCTGAAAAAGCAGTTACTGAAGCGCGCACGCTGATGCTGGCCTCGCGCAACTTGCTCAAACCCGCCGATGGCGAGCCAATCATCAGCCCGTCCAAAGATATGGTGTTGGGTGTCTATTACCTCACGGTAAAAGACCAACTGGTGCACCGTGGTGACGGACGTATATTTGCCGACATCGACGAGGTCGATTTGGCCTACAGCCTGGACCAGATCGATATCCATGCCAATATCCGCATTAAGATGGCAACCTGGTATGACGAACATAACACGCGCATGGAAGCTCCCCAAACCATGTTGATCGATTCAACCGTTGGCCGGGCTTTATTCAACCGGATCCTGCCGGATCAGGTCCAATTCGTCAACGACGTGTTGGATAAGGGCGGTGTGAAAGACCTGGTGGCCGAAGTCTATGAAGTTTGTGGTCAGGAAATTACAACTGAAGTGGCTGACCGGATCAAGGATATCGGTTTCTTGTATGCCATGCGCTCGGGCGCAACCATCGCTGTATCCGATATCACTGTCCCGCCTGAAAAATACGATATTATCAACAAATCCCTGGTTGAAGTTGAAGCGGTTCAACGCGATTTCCGCCGGGGACTGTTGACCGAACAGGAACAGAACGAGCGTGTCATCGAAATCTGGCAGCAGACGACCAAGCAAGTTGGCGATGCCGTACGCCGTTACATGGACCCCAATGGGAACCTGGCGACCATGGCGAACTCTGGTGCGACGAAAGGTGGGTTCGGACCTATTTCGCAGTTGGCGGGTATGCGCGGTTTGATGGCAGACCCCGCGGGGCGTATTATCCCGCTGCCGATCCGCTCGAATTTCCGCGAAGGGTTGACTGCGCTGGAGTACTTCATCTCCACTCACGGCGCCCGTAAAGGTCTGGCCGATACCGCGTTACGCACGGCCGATGCGGGTTATCTGACCCGCCGGTTGGTGGATATTGCCCAGGATGTGATCATCAACGAGATTGACTGCGGTACCCAAGATGGCATCTACATCCGCAGCTCGGATGATGTCGCTGGGCAAGCGATGGGCATCCGTTTATTTGGGCGCTACCTGGCTGAACGGGTGATTGACCCGTTGACCGGGGAAGTACTGGCAGAAAACGGGGATATGATGGACCGCGACCGGGTGCGCAAGATCGTTTCCGCTGGTGTGGATACCGTTAAGGTCCGTTCACCGTTGACCTGCGAGCTGATCCACGGCATCTGCGCCACCTGCTATGGCATGGACCTTGGCCGAGGCGGACAGGTGGAAATGGGCTCAGCGGTGGGAATCGTGGCGGCTCAATCTATTGGCGAGCCTGGCACGCAACTGACTCTGCGCACTTTCCACACCGGTGGTGTAGCGGCAGGTGGTGATATCACCACCGGTCTGCCGCGTGTGGAAGAGCTCTTTGAAGCCCGGCGTACCCCGAAAGGCGAAGCCATAATCTCCGGAATCAAGGGTATTGGCCGGATCATTCAATCCGATCGCTACAGCGACCTGCGTGTGGTTCGGGTTGAAAACAGTGAGATGGTCAGCGACGCTTTTGATGTCCCCGAAGATTGGACGCTCCACGCGGTGGATGAAGGCAAAGTTGAGGTGGGTGACTTGATTGCCAGCCTGGGTGAAGCGACAATAGTCGCGCATCATGCCGGGCGGGTGCGCCTCGAAGCGCGCAAGGTGATCGTATCGTACGAACAGCGTGAAACAGAAGAATATGAAATTCCAAGCACGGCGCGCCTGATCCTCAAGGACAACGAGCACGTCCAGGCGGGACAGGCGCTGACGGAAGGTTCGTTAAACCCACACAACATCCTGCGCATTAACGGCCGCGAGGCCAGCCAGATGTACCTGTTGACTGAGATCCAGAAGGTGTATCGTTCCCAGGGCCAGAACATCAACGATAAACACTTCGAAGTGATCATCCGCAAGATGGAAGGTAAAGTCCAGGTGATTCGCCCGGGTGATACGCCTTACCTGCCTCAAGACCTGGTTGACCGCCTTGAGATCCGCCGGGTGAATGAAAAGTTAATTTCGGAAGGTAAGCAGCCTGCTCGTTATGTGGAAGTTTTGTTGGGCGTAACCAAAGCTTCTTTGAGCACCGACTCATTCCTCTCCGCATCATCCTTCCAGCACACGATTAAAGTGTTAGCGGGTGCGGCGATCGCTTCAACTGAAGATCCATTATTTGGTTTGAAAGAAAATGTGATTATTGGCAAACTGATCCCGGCTGGAACTGGTTTTGTCCCTGGCCGGTTCAGGGAGATGGAAGATTTGGAGATTTTCCGGCAGGTGTCGGTATCCAATCTGCCCCCCAGCGAATAAGGCAGTAATTAAACCAAAAGAAGGTGGCGAGCCAGCGGCTCGCCACCTTCTTTTGGTTTAATCTGGTGCGGGAAAATGTTGGAGCTAGATCAATTTGCCCTATGTTTTCTCTTCTTGACGCATTGTTCTTTTGCCCGTAAGATCATAGCGAAGGAAAAAAGGACTATGGAACTTGGTTTGATCCGCAAAGTTGATATCGATAGTGAAATGCAGCAGTCCTATCTGGATTATGCGATGAGCGTAATTGTCGCCAGGGCCTTGCCGGACGCGCGGGATGGGATGAAACCCGTGCAGCGGCGCATCCTCTACGCAATGTACGACATGGGTTTACGCACGGAAACTGCTTTCAAAAAATCAGCGCGTATCGTGGGTGAGGTTTTAGGCAAGTATCACCCCCATGGCGATGTGGCTGTGTATGAGTCCATGGCGCGCCTGGCACAAGATTTCAGTATGCGTTATCCCATGGTAGATGGCCAGGGGAATTTTGGCAGCGTGGATGGCGACCCACCGGCTGCTATGCGTTATACCGAAGCGCGTTTGACGCATATCGCGATGGACGAGTTAAACCAGATTGAAAAGGATACGGTGGATTTTGCGGATAATTTTGACGGTACGCTCAGGGAGCCCACCGTGCTGCCAGCAGCCATCCCGAATTTGCTGGTCAACGGCTCAACGGGGATTGCGGTGGGCATGGCGACGAATATACCCCCGCACAACCTGGGCGAGGTGGTGGACGCACTGGTGTTGATGTTGGAACAGTGGGAAAAACTGGATGACATTGCCGTTCAGGATTTGATGAACTTTATTAAAGGGCCGGATTTCCCCACGGGTGGGATCATCATCCAGGATCCACAATCTGAAGGGTTGGTCGGGGCGTATGCTACCGGCAAGGGAAAAGTGATCGTCCAGGCGCGTGCCCACCTGGAAGAGATGGTGCGTGGGCGGACGCGCATTATCGTCACGGAACTACCTTATATGGTCAATAAATCGGCCTTGATCGAACGGATTGCCGATTTGGTTCGCGATGGCTCGATCGAGGGCATCGCGGATTTACGCGATGAATCTGACCGGCAGGGCATGCGCATCGTCATCGAAATCACTAAAGCGGTTGAACCCGAGAAGATCCTGCAGCAGCTTTACCGCCATACCCCCATGCAGACCACATTTGGGATCAATATGCTGGCATTGGTGAATGGCGAACCTCACCTGCTGACCTTGAAACATGCCTTGCGGGTCTACATCAGCCACCGCCTCGAAGTGGTGCGCCGCCGCAGTGAATTTGACCTGGCCAAGGCCAAGGCGCGGGCGCATATATTAGAAGGTCTGCTTCTGGCCTTAAAGAACCTGGATGAAGTCATTACGATCATCCGCGGTTCCCCCGACGTGGATACAGCGCGTAAGCGTTTGATCCAACGCTTAAGATTGTCGGAGATTCAGGCCCAGGCCATTCTGGATATGCAGTTACGCCGGCTCGCTTCTTTGGAGAGAAAAAAGATCGAGGAGGAATACAAAGAAGTTAACAGCCAAATTAAAGTGCTGGAAGCGTTGTTGAAATCGCCTAGGCAAATGCGTCAGATGGTGATTGATGAACTAAAAATAGTCAGACAGACCTACAGCGACCGGCGGCGTACCCAGATTGTGACTATGAAAGAAGGTATGTCGGTTAAGGCAATGCTGACCACCAATGATGTGATGCCAGCCCAAAACGTGTGGGTGACGATCAGTGAGGATGGCAAGGTCTTGCGCACAGAGGACGACACTCAGCCGCGCATAGGGACCGTTGCACCGTACTGGCTTCTGCACACCAACACACATCACACCTTATACCTGGTTTCAGATCAAGGAAAAGCTGCCGCGGTGGCTGTGCATGCGCTTCCCGAAGCGGATAAAAGTCCGGAAGGCATTCCTTTTTATAAGGTGTCACCTTTACCCGAGAGTGAAGTATTGGCGGTCGCTTTCACCTTCCCACCCAAAGGCGAGCTGGCGGGTGAGAATTACTTGTTGAGCGTGACCCGCGCCGGAATGGTCAAAAAATCTGCTCTGAGCGAACTGCCCGGTCCTTCTGCCCAATCGTTTGTCCTGGCGAAAGTGAACGAAGGCGACGCTTTGGGGTGGGCGCGCGCGACGGATGGAAAGGCCGATCTGCTTCTGGTGACGGCTCAAGGCATGGCGATCCGCTTTTCTGAAGAAGAAGTTCGCCCAATGGGCCTGGTGGCGGCTGGGGTAAACGGGCTTAAATTGGCTGTGGGGGACGAATTGGTGGGGGTCGAAGTGGCGCCCAAATCGAAGGGGGCGAGAACAAAAGGGGTTGAGGTGTTGTTGGTGGTATCTAATGGCATGGCCAAGCGC
>DAIQPZ010000049.1:12494-16699 GCA_036787065.1 Anaerolineaceae bacterium | reverse complement strand
CCGCTACGCAGAAATCGTGCGAGATACGCTGGTTCGGCGAGACCCGTCCAATGCAGTGTACTACCGCCAGAATTTTGACGCCTTTAGCAGCCGCATCGATGCTCTCGACCAGGCCATACGGACAGCCATTAACAGTATCCCCCCTGCCAACCGGAAGCTGCTTACCTATCACGACTCGTTTGCGTACTTTGCCTCCCGCTACGGGATGCAGGTGATTGGGGCGATCCAGCCCGCCGACTTTGCCGAGCCTGCGGCGCGAGATGTCGCACAAATCATCCAGCAAATTAAACAAGAAAAGATCCCGGCTATTTTCGGCTCGGAGGTGTTCCCTTCCCCTGTGCTCAATCAGATCGCCAAAGAGGCCGGCGCGGCTTACGTCGATACACTGCGCGATGATGACTTACCTGGCAATCCCGGCGATGCAAACCATTCCTACCTGGGGATCATGGTGGTTGATGTGACTACCATGACCCGTGCATTAGGCGGGGATCCCTCCAAAATCGCCGATTTTGACACGGCCAACGTTCCTGGCCCAGAACAGACCGTCCACCAAAAGCAGTAAGGAGACCCCTGTGCAGCCGGTTGTTGAATTTGATTGTGTGAATTTTGGTTATGGGGCTGAGCCCGTCTTGCAAGATATTTACCTGCATCTCCACCCAGGTCAGTTCGCTGCGCTGGTCGGTCCGAGCGGCGCCGGGAAAACCACCCTGCTCAAGATCCTGCTCGGGCTACTTACGCCTACTCGTGGGCATGTAAAACTGACCACTGCTGCCGGATCGGGGCATTCCCGCCCGCGCATTGGGTATGTACCGCAGCTCGAAACCGTTGATTGGAATTTTCCTATGACTGTTGCACAGCTTGTGCTCCTGGGGCGAACCCAACAGGCCGGCCCGTGGCCCTGGTCGACCCGGGAAGATCAGCGCCGGCTCAAAGCAGTATTAGAGAATCTGGAGATTGGAGAGCTTGCCCAGCGGCACATCCGCGATCTTTCGGGTGGTCAACAGCAGCGTGCATTCCTGGCACGAGCCTTGATCGCCGAACCTGACTTGCTCGTGCTCGATGAACCAACCAGTGGGGTGGACATGCGCACCGCCGAGAACCTGCTCCACCGGCTGGCCGAACTCAACCGCCGGGGAATGACCATCCTGATTACCACCCACGATCTAAATGCAGCTGCCGCACACCTCCCCTGGGTAGTCTGTCTCAACCGACGCATCATTGCCGAGGGCGCTCCCGAGACCGTCTTTACCGAACCGATCCTGAACGAAACATACCTGGGGGATATGCTTGTGTTCCGCCAGGATGGATTGATCCTCGTGCAGCAGAAACCGCATGGGCATACCTATCGGGACATTATGCCCAATCCGGTGCCCGGTGAGATCCTTCAGAAAGGATAATCAGATGACGGATTTCCTCGAACCCTTTCAGTTTGAATTCTTTCGCAATGGGATCCTGGCGGCTGTGATGGTGGGAGCATTGTGCGGCGCGATTGGGGTATATATCGTATTGCGTGGAATGAGCTACATCGGTCACGGTTTGTCACATGCTATCTTTGGCGGCGCAGTCGTTTCCTATGTCATGGCCTGGAATTTTTATCTGGGTGCTGGTCTATGGGGTTTTCTGGCAGCAGTATTGATCAACCAGACGGTGCGGCGCACCCGGGTTAGCGCTGACGCGGCCATAGGGGTGATTACGACGGCTAGCTTTGCCACGGGCGTGGCGCTGATCAGCCGCTATCGTCATTTCACCCAGAATTTTGATGCCGCCCTGTTTGGCAACATCCTGGGAGTCACCGGGAGTGATGTGGTTGTGGTCGCCGGTGTAACTTTTCTCGTCGCGTTACTGCTATTTTTCCAATACCGGCAGTTGCTTTTTACCACGTTTGATGCTCAGGTTGCGGCAGTGTACGGGGTGAAAACGCAATGGGTAGATACCCTTTTCGCCCTGGCTTTGGCAGCTGCGCTGATCGCTTCCATGCAAATATTAGGAGTCACTCTGATCGCCGCGGCGCTGGTCATCCCGGCGATTACTGCTCGACTGCTGACCGATAGCTTCCCGCGGATGCTGTTATTCTCAATCCTGATCGGTATGTTTACCGGGTTAGCAGGATTGTACTTGAGTTATTTCCTGAATGTCGCCTCGGGAGCGACGATCGTCCTGGTGCAGGCCTCCCTCTTCGCGGGAGCCCTGGTATACACCTCCCTTCGTAGGCGGATGGGCAAGCGGTTGCGCAATATCCACTTGTGAACCAAATGGCCTATTGTGCCTGCGGATCTTGCGCAAAGCGCAGTGGTTTTACTGGATCAATCAAACCGCGTAGATACGCCATGGCAAAATCCACCCGCCAACCGAAACGCTGTTGCACGGCAGGAATTTGCCAGAGCAGCACAGCCAGAAATGCCCACCCAACCAGGCCTAAAAATGTGACCAGGAGAAAAGCGCGGAGCTTTTCCCGGGTCGATATCTCGTTTTGCATCACTCGTAAATCCTATTCCTATGCGCCCCCCGCGCCATAAAATTTTGGATCCGTTGGGGTTTTGCCCGAAGCGTCCCATACGGACACCCAATCCCCCTCTTTGGCCCACTGGAATAACCAGTTGGCGTCGCCCAATGAGAAGTTGACACAGCCGTGCGTGCCCGCCACGCCAAACCAGGGTCGCCAATATGCGCCGTGCAGGGCGCGGGCCTGGTCGAAATACATCGTCCATGGCACATCTTCGAGGTAGTAGTAATCTAATTTGTCCGCCTCGAACGCCCCGGTCACCGTTTCCAATGGCTTTTTCTTATAAATCTGAAACAGGCCGGGACGGGTGTAGTAGGGCTCACCGCCAGTTGACACGAGCGTGGCAAACACCAGTTGACGGTTCTCATAGACCTTCACAATCTGGTCGAACAGGTCGACTGAAATCCAACGGTCACCCGTCACCCCTGGCGGTGGGGAGGTATCCACCCGCGCCCGTCGCGCTTTGAGATAAGGCACCCAGCGGTTTTCCCCAATCCGGTACCATTCCATCCCTTGCTGCTCGACAACCTCAAAGATCTGGACGGGCGTTCCGCGGTAGATCGTGTCGCCGACTTCTGGCGAGGTAAAACTTGGGGAAGAGCGAGCCCGAATGGTATCGATGACCCAGCCGAAGGCGGTCGAAGGCGTTTTTGTAAACAATAATCCCTGGAACGAAGAAAATCCTGCGGGTGAAGCCCTTACCCATTCGCCGCTCTTCAACTGGACATATGGCTTTCCATTGACCCGCCTTACATTCACGTATGAAACGTAATGCAAGCCTCTTCCGGGGGCGATGGTGCGCACTGGATTGTTCCCCGCCGCGGCATCATACAAACTGTTATACACTTTGACCGGCTCCAATGGATCGCCATTGATTTTGGCGATCATGACCGGGCTTTTTAGCCATTCCGGTGCGGGATGGGCCGCTGACAGGGGTTTCGGGGGATAACTTTCCCCATTCTTTGCCATATCCGTGAGAGTCTTCGAAGGCCCAAGAGGCAAGCAGTCGCCAGGAGAACTGAGATAACTATCTGGCAAGCAAAGAGGCATGCCGGAATAGGGCTCATCTGGCCCGTTATTTTTAGCCTGGACCGGTTGTGCCACTCTTGATATCCCACCAAGTGTTAGTACGAAAACAAAAAGAAGAAAAAAACGAATTTTGGGTTTTCATGTTCGGATGGTTGAAAGATTACCTTTTAATTTATTGGGACTTATATGCGAGATAGGTTTACAGGTTCCGGTTATAAAAATCTTACACCTATGGAGTTCAGCGGCAAAGCGCCATACTAACGGATCACAACCGGGCATTTTGCTTGTACATACAAATATAGCCCTATTAGGCAAAAATGCTTTGGCCTAACCACGTAATCCTGCGCTGGTGAGAAACGGTGCGGCTGCTTATAATTACAATTAGCAGGTCGATATCTATACTTTGTTGGCGAATAGTTAATCAATCGCTTAGTTTTAGTGATCCTTCGAAAGGGAGACCCTATGTTCAAGCTAACCCATTTCTACGCAGAAGATATGGCGCTGGCCTTGATTATCTGGGTGTGTACCCTCCCCCTGGTCACCCTCGTCGTGGCTCCCCTACTTGGCGCACGGGTGGCGGGACTTACGGTTTTGACGCTGTTAATCGTTATTATGGCGGTTTGCTGGGGTGTATGTGGATGGAAGCTGGCCCGAAAGGCTAAAGAGGATCACA
>DAIQPZ010000049.1:0-12394 GCA_036787065.1 Anaerolineaceae bacterium | reverse complement strand
CTGATAGCGGCGATGACATCTTACCCGCCGAAACACAGGTGGACCTCCACGCATCTGTCAGGAAGCGCGGAACAATTCGTCACGAAAACTTGCCGCTTAGAACAAAAGATGGAAAGCTTATTCAGGTGGAATTCGTTAGCACCGTCTACAGGGTGGGCGGCGAAAAAGTGACCTAATTCAATATCCACGAGGTCATTGATCACAAGCGGATAATCGTTGTATGGCATTGGAATGAGTAGAATATCACGGCTTGATTAATCAAAGTCCAGGCGGTATTATCATCAGGGCTGTCGAAACGAATTGATCAGCAATCCGGATGGATCTGGGTGAAAAACAAAGGTAAATCGAAAGGAAATCGATATGAAAACTACGGTCATTAAATTAGAAGGGATCAAGTCTGTACTTGCTCCCGCCGGGGTGGAGAAGCACATGTGCGCCCACCCTGGCATTCATAAAGTCGAAACCAACTATATGACTGGCACTGCAACCGTTTATCACGACGATTCGGTAACGCTGGACGAGATCAAACGCTGCGTGACCGAATGCGGTTACCAATGCCCAGGCGAGTCTTTGCCAGAGCACCTTACTAAACCCGGCGATCCGTCCGTGGGGGTGGCCCATGCAGGCCATGATAGTGCTGTGAACGCAGGCCATTCTACGCCTTCGAAAGTCGAGGAACACGGCGGACCCACTGGATCTGCGCCACGCGTTGCCAAAGCAGATGAACATGCCGGGCACGTCATGACCGCCAAGACTGGCGAGGATAGCGCTCACATGATGCCCGCCGATAAGGTCACACAGGCGCAGCCAGCCGCCGCTGGAAACGCCGGTCACACGATGCCTGCCGATGGTGATAAAGCCTCGGGAGAGATGGCGCAAACGGCGCACGAGATGGGTCATGGAGCCGGCGTAAGTATGGAGGGGATGGTGCGCGACATGCGCAACCGCTTCCTGGTGACTTTCATCCTCGCCATTCCTGTTTTTCTGTATTCATCTTTAGCCACAGAGGTTTTCAAGCTGCGGTTGCCTACCCCATTCGGGATCTCGAATAGTATACTTTTATTTATTATCTCCACCCCGGCTGTAATATGGGGCGGGCAGATGTTCTTTGTCGGCGCTTATCGCGCTCTGAAGCACCGTACTTTGGATATGTCCGTGCTGGTGGCCCTATCTGTCGGCTCCGGGTATCTGTTCAGTGTCGCGGCTACTTTCTTCTTCCAGGGGGAAGTTTTTTACGAAGCCTCTGTCGTTTTGCTGGCTTTCGTACTATTCGGCCATTGGATGGAGATGCGCGCCCGTTCGGGGGCTTCAGACGCCATCCGCGCCTTGCTCAACCTGGCTCCACCAAAAGCCATCGTCATCCGCAACGGGCAGCCGGTGGAAATCCCGACTGCGGAAGTAATATTCGACGATATTGTGCTGATCCGCCCGGGTGATAAGATCCCCGTTGATGGATTGGTCACCGAGGGTGAATCGAATGTAGACGAGTCGATGATCACCGGTGAAAGTGTACCGGTTAAGAAAACGACTGGTTCCACAGTACTTGGCGCGACGATCAACAAGACGGGATCCTTTCGTTTCCGTGCTACCAAAGTGGGTGCGGACACTGCCCTGGCGCAGATCGTCAAGCTGGTACAAGTGGCTCAGAATTCCAAGGCTCCGGCCCAGCGCCTGGCCGACCAGGCCGCGCAGTGGCTGGTGGCAGCGGCAGTGCTCTTTGGGTTGGCTACCTTTGTGGGCTGGTATTGGTTGGCCGGAGCCGGATTAGTTTTTGCCCTGACGCTGGCCATCACGGTCGTGATCGTCGCTTGCCCGGACGCCCTGGGTCTTGCAACGCCGACTGCGGTAATGGTGGCGACCGGGTTGGGAGCGGTGAACGGCATCTTATATAAGAATGCCACTGCTCTTGAGCAGGTCTCCAAGCTGCAAACGATCATTTTTGACAAAACCGGCACCCTGACGGAGGGCCAGCCCAAAGTCGTGGAGCTGGCGCCGGCTGGAAACCTGCTGCCGGAGCTTGAGCTGGTTCGCCTAGTAGCATCGGCGGAACAGTCCAGTGAGCACCCGCTGGCGCAGGCGGTCGTGGACTATGCCCGCGAGCGGGGGGCAAAGCTGGTCGATTCAACCCAATTCGAAGCTATTCCGGGACACGGTTTGCGGGCAAACATTGAAGGGCATATTGTGCTGGTGGGCAACCGGAAGCTGCTCAATGATAAGAACATTTCCCTCGATGGGATGAGAGAAAATGGCGCGAAGTTGGAAGGCGCTGGACGGACGGTGATCTACGCCGCCGTGGATGGCAAGCCAGCCGGTATCTTCGCGATTGCCGATGCTATCCGGCCTACGTCCAAGGCAGCCATCGAGGAACTGCATAATCTGGGTATCCAGGTGGCCATGCTGACGGGTGATAATCGCGCCACCGCCGAGCGGATCGCTAAAGAGATCGGCATCGATAAGGTGTTTGCCGAAGTGCTGCCCGGACAAAAAGTGGATAAGGTCAAAGAACTGCAAAGCCAGGGAAAACGAGTGGGAATGGTCGGAGATGGGATCAACGACTCCCCGGCCCTGGCCCAGGCAGACGTGGGGATTGCCATTGGGGCGGGTTCCGACGTGGCGATGGAAGCTGCTGACGTGGTGTTGATGAAGAGCGATCCCTTCGACGTGATCGGGGCAATTGCTCTCTCGCGAGCGACGGTACGGAAGATGAACCAAAACTTGTGGTGGGCAGTGGGATACAACACGATTGCCTTCCCGATTGCCGCCGGGCTATTCTATCCCGCCTTCGGGCTACTGCTGAGACCAGAGATTGCGGCAATATCGATGGCGGGCAGTTCTCTGCTGGTGGCGCTGAATGCCTTGCTGCTCAAACGGACTCGCCTGCCGGGTATCCGCGCGACCAAACCAGGCGCACAAGCTTCTACTCAGTCTGCCCCCGCTGGGGATTGATATCATCCCTTCATGATTTAATCACAGAATGGATCGTGCATCAATTCTCGATAAAGCCAGCCAGGCGCGGACGGAGCTGATCACCCTGGCTGGCGGCGCGGGTCTGACCTTGCTTGGAAGGGTCTGATTGTTCTGGTTAAACGATCATGAAGCTCAATCCAGCGCCATATATATTCAAGCAGAATGTAGCGAGAAGAATGGCTGTCCCGTTACTGACGCCGGTGTTGGGATGTTTTCGCTTCCAGACATATGGGTCAATAAGGTAGGAACCAGACACAGCCCATTATTCATCCAGGGCAGATTACGAAAACGATCATTTATCTCATTGCGAATTGGAAGAATGGATATCGCCCGAGCCTGTAGATGAACCAGATCCCTGGTCAAGACAAGTCCTCAACTCTTGCGCAAGGATTTCCACGTAGGGTTTTACGAGCAGCGCGACGTGGTTGGCCCGGATGGAATGAACATCCACACCGCCTTCGGCAAGGGCTCCCCATCCCATCGTCGGGTCCTTAACCCCATTTTCGTTCGACCCTGAACGCACGGCACGGAACAAAGTGATCTGGCCCCGGTATGGCTTGACGATATAGCGACGAACCAGACGACCGTGTTCCCGCACCAGCTCCAGGATCCGTCTCACAGCCGGCATTTCTATAAGCAAGAGGCTCGTTTCCTGGGAAACTGTGCTGGCGACTTCTGCTTCCTTAAGCATTTGGGAGCGCCAGGTGTCCAACCTTACCCAACTCAGCAGATCGACGAGGGTCGGATTACCGTTGGACGGTGTGTTACTCCGTTTTACAGAGGATGTTAACAGAAAGAGGCCGCTGCGGACGTAGCTGGCAATCGGCTTAATCGCCGATCCAACCCCCCGGAGGCGATTGGGCAGTGCCAGGACCCATGACGCGTTCCATTGTAACCGGTCTCTCAGAGAAAGATGAGGCCGGAGCGCCCTGGCGGGGGGTGGTGCGCTCGTATCCAGCATGATCAGAAGCGCTGTCGGCAGGCCTTGCATGGATAACTGTTGGGCCATCTCATAAGCCACCACGCCTCCAATGGACCACCCCAAAAGATGGTATGGGCCTTCGGGCTGGACAGTTTTGAGCGCCTCCAGATACCGAGCTGCCATTGCCTCGATGCTTATCAGGGCAGATTGGCCGTCGTACAAGCTCGGATCCTGGATTCCATACAAGGGCTGGTCTTTGTCCAGGTAGGGCGCGAGCGTGTAGTAGGGGAAAACGATCCCGCCAGCCGGGTGGATACAAAACAGGGGAGGTTTGCCTCCTTTGGGTTGGATGGGCACCAGGGTCGTAGAACGGTCGGCTTCTTCAACCCCTGCGGAAATGGGGACCGGAGTACCGAGGAGACGGGCAACGCCGGCGGGGTATTTTTGTTCGAGATATCTGGCCAGCTCAAAGACCGTTGGCGTTTCGAAAATAGTGGCGAGCGGGAGGGCTTCACTCAAAGCTTCCTGAAGCTGGTAAATGGAAATCGCCCCAGTCAGCGAATCCCCACCCAGTTCGAAGAAACTGTCGTGGATTCCCACTTGATCCATCTTTAGCAGCTTTTTCCATAACTGGACCAGGTATTTCTCGAGTGAGTTGTTGGGTGGCACAAATTGCACCTCCGAGTTGGCTACTTCCATCTCTGGATCCTGCTCGCCTGGCTGCTCCAATGGCGGGTCGAGGGAAGTTTGTGATGAAAAAATCTCAGTT
Organism: Anaerolineaceae bacterium; assembly: GCA_036787065.1. Taxonomy (GTDB): domain Bacteria; phylum Chloroflexota; class Anaerolineae; order Anaerolineales; family Anaerolineaceae; genus JAJYIW01. Next base: position 7,736 of record DAIQPZ010000049.1, on the reverse strand, counting down.
TTTAAAGTCCTGCATTCAAACCCTTGGTCCAGATCGGATGGTGTTTCCCGAAATATTGTAGAGAGGCGCTGGTTGGGGTCGGCGACCATGCTTTCGAGCACCTTGCGCAGATGGGTCAGTATGCGGTGGATGGCCGCCGGTTCGAATTGGGCAGGATCGTAGAGAATTTTTAGATTGAGCTGCTGTCCGGGCGTTACAGCGACAGTTAGAGGATAGGTGGTCTGCTCGATGGAGCGGACGTTACCGATCCGCAATCTGCCAAACTGTTCACTCAAAGCAGTATGGTTGGGATAATTCTCAAAAACAAGGAGGGTGTCGAAGAGCGGCAAGCTGTGAGGAACCCCGCTCCAGTCCTGGATCTGGGTGAGAGGGCTGTAGTCGTATTGCTGGATTTCAATGACCTTTTCTTGGATTCGCAGGAGCCATTCGAGAAGTCGAGATTGTGGGGCGATGCGCACCCGGAGGGGGAGCGTGTTGATGAAGAGGCCGATCATCGTCGTGACACCTGAAAGCTCAGAAGGCCGTCCCGTGACGGTGACGCCAAAAAGGGCCTCGTCTCGCTGGAAGTGGTGACTCAAAAGAATTGCCCAGGCGCCTTGAACGAGGGTACCCATCGTAAGGTGATACCGGCGCGCGAAGGCTTGCAGAGCGGCAGTCGTGTCTTGAGACAGGCATTCATCCTGCTCGGTGGGCCGGGATGCGCCTGCGAAAGGCGAAGGCACATGCTGAGCGGGGAGCCAGGTGACAGGGGAAAAGCCATCCAGCTCTTTCCGCCAGAACACTTCAGCCGCTGCAAGGTCGCGGGCCTGGAGCCAGGCAATATAGTCGCGGTAGGGTCGAGCCGGCGCCAAAGTGAGGTCATGATCGTGGGTGAAGGCGTCGTAGAAAGCAAAAACCTCTTTGAAAAGCAGTGGAATGGACCAGCCATCCAACAGAGCGTGATGGTGGTTGAGTAGGACATGAACCGTTTCATCGGATGTTTGGATGATTGTCAGGCGCAAGAGTGGTGGAACGGTCAGATCAAAACCGCGGCTACGTTCTGTGGTCAGCAGGCTGTCAAAGTGGGCTTGCTGCTCGACCGCAGGAATATCGCGCCAGTCCTGTTGCACCAGCTTCATCTTGACGTCCTTATGAACGACCTGGAGCATACGGTCGAGTCCTTGCCAGGCAAAGGAAGTGCGTAGTATCGTGTGGCGTTCGAGCACCCGCTGCCAGGCTTGCTCGAACGCTGAACCATTGAATGGTCCCTGGATCGTGAAAGTTGTCTGCTCGAGGTAGACACCCGACTCCGGGGTGTAGAGGGTATGGAAAACCATGCCCTGCTGCATGGGGGACAACGGATAAACCGCCTCCAGGTTTCGTTTGGGGATGGATTCCTTTGACCTGGAGGTGAGGAGGAGGATTGTGTCGAGTTCCGCCTGGCTGAGCCCCGCGTCCGGAAAATCGGAAGGCGTGTACCCAAACGCCTCTGGAGAATGGCAGTGAGCGATTAGGGCGCGCAGCTCATCGGCGAAAAAGCCGGCGACCTGGTCAACTGTATGACGAGAATGCACGTGGAAGCTGTAACTCCAGTCAATGTGTAGTTCACCCTGGAAGACAGCGGCATTTATTTCAATGAGGTGGGATCGCTGTGCGTCTGGGCAACGCTGGTGGCCGAGGGGTTCCGGGGCCAGGGTAGAGACCATGCTGTCACCGCTGGCCTGGGGAAGCTGGCCCAGATAGTTAAAGCTTACCGGGGCGGGTGGGGTTGCGTTGAATCGATCCCTCAAGGCCGGATCTGGGCAGAGATAACGGAGGATGCCATACCCCAGGCCATGATGTGGAATGAGACGCAACTGCTCCTTAATCATCTTAATGGCCTGGCTGATTTCTGCTCCACAGGGCAGATCGAGACGGACCGGGTAGACCGCGGTGAACCAGCCAACGGTACGGGTCAGGTCGATGTCGTCGAAGATATCCTCCCGACCATGAGCCTCGAGGTCGATCCAGAGCGTAGGTGAACCTGTCCAGCGTTGAAATGCGCGGGCAAGCGCCGTCAGGAGGATATCGCCGATCTCGGTCCCATACGCGCCTGAAACCTCCCGGAGCAAAGATTGGGTTTCTTCACGCCCAAGGGAGACTGAAACGTGATGAGCGGTACCCTCCGTATTGAGACCATCCAAAGGTTGATCGGGAGTTATTTGGTAAACGGGCAGCGCCGGGGGATGGGTTTCGGCTGTGTGTAACCAGAAGCTGGCTTCCTGCATCAACTCTGGAGATCGGGCATAGTCGGCCAGGCGCCGGGCCCATGTATGGAAACTGGTGGTCTTGGGAGGGAGCCGGATGGGTTGTCCTCGCTCGTGCTGTCGATATGCGCTCTGGAGGTCTTCGAGCAAGAGGCGCCAGGAGATGCCGTCGACCGCCAGGTGGTGGATGACGATCAGGAGGCGACCGGGACGGTCTGCCCCCAAAATAAAATAAATTACGCGGATCAGGGGGCCTTTGGACAAATTAAGGCTGCATTGCTGGGCAGCAACATGCGTCTCGATTGCATCAGCCTGCTGCGCCTCGGTTAAAATAGACAAATCGATGACTTCAAAGGGGACTTCCTCAGTAGAGTCTGCATGGGTCTGCTGCCAGCCGAGGGGTCCTTGGGTGTAGCTCAGCCGGATGGCATCGTGCTGGATCAGGAGATCGGAGACGGCGGAACGCAGGTGGATCGGGTCGAGTGGCTGGGGTGTGATGAACATCAAGGATTGATTCCAATGGTGGGGATTCAGGAAATTCTGCTCGAAGAACCAGTGCTGAATGGGCGTAAAGGGGATCACCTCATCGATACTCTCTTCTTCCCATTGTTTTCGAGTGATCACAGCAGCATCGGCCAGGGCAGCCAGGCCAGCTATCGTGGGAGCCTGGAAAACATGGTGTGGGCTCAAGTGTAGGCCCGCCTCCTCAGCGTGTACAACGATCTGGATGCTCATGATCGAATCCCCACCGAGTTCGAAAAAGTTGTCGTCCACGCTAATTTGTGCGATCCCCAATACCTGCTGCCAGATCGCGACCAGGATCTGTTCGGCGTTCGTCTGGGGCGGCCGGTAAGCGTTACCCTGTTTCGGTTGCAGGGTGTGGGGGACTGGGAAGGCTTTACGGTCCACCTTGCCGGTGGAGGTGAGGGGGAAGGCATCCAGTACGACGAAGGCGGCCGGAACCATCGATTTAGGCAGCCTCTGGTTCAGGAAGTGACGGAGGTCATCAGGGGAGGGATGTGTGCCCTGGGTGGGCGCCACATAAGCCACCAGGTGTTTCCCACCGGAGGGCTGATCATGCAGCAGGACAGCGCTCTGTTTGACCTGGGGGTGTTGGAGTAGAGAGGCTTCAATCTCGCCTAATTCGATGCGCACCCCGTGAAGCTTCACCTGGGTATCGGAGCGTCCCACAAATATCAGGGTTCCATCCGGAAGATAACGGGCCAAATCTCCACTGCGGTAGAGGTATTCTCCCGGGCGGAAAGGTGACTCGATGAAACGTTGTGCCGTCAGCTCGGGCTGGTTCAGGTAACCTCGCGCCAGCCCTATCCCCCCGATGTGGAGATCTCCCACCACCCCCACCGGCACTGGCTGCAAAGCACGGTCCAACAGGTAAATCTGCGTGTTGGCCACCGGTCTTCCGATGGGCGTATTCCCTGGGTAGGGATGGGCGGGATCCACCCTGTAGAGCGTGCTGCAGATGGTGGTCTCGGTTGGGCCATAGCCGTTCAGGATGCACAGAGTGGGCAACTGCGCACTCAGGCGGGTCAGCAGGCCATCCGGAATGGGTTCGACCCCCACCAGCAGGCGGCGCAGGGATGAGGCCCCAGGGTGGGTTTGCACCCAGGCGGCGAGGTCTTCTAAAAGGAAGGGAGGCAGGTAGGCACTGTAGATGCGATGCGCCTGGAGCCAGTCCAGCATGCGGGGGGCATCCAGCCGGATGTTTTCCGGGATCACTTGCAGGCTGCCTCCAGCCAGCAGGGGGGAAAAGATCTCGTAGACCGAGACGTCGAAACTGGGACTGGTCCACCAACTGCACGCATCACCAGGTTGGATCGCCTGGCGCTGCTGGAAATCGGTCAACAGGCTTACCACACCCCGGTGGGCCAACGCGACGCCCTTGGGCTGACCGGTGGAACCGGAAGTATAGATCACATAGGCCAGATGATCGGGGGTGGTGGGGCTGGCTGGATTGGTTTGGGGTTGGGTGCGCAAGCGGTCTTCATCTGCGTCCAAGTAAACCATAATTCCTTTGAAATCGGGAAGGCTTGGTTGCAGCGCCTTGCAAGTGAGTAGCAGGGCAGGGTGGGCATCAGCAAGCATGAAGGCCAGGCGCTGCTTCGGGTAGGTGGGATCCAGCGGCAGGTAGGCTCCCCCCGCCTTCAGGATCCCCAATAACGCGATGACCAGTTGCATGGAGGGCTCCAGACATACCCCCACCAGGGTATCGGGCCCGACGTCCTGCTCCCGGAGAAAGTGGGCCAGTTGGTTGGCGCGCTGGTTGAGCTGGCGATAGGTCAGTTGGTCTTCCCCGCCGGCAACCGCTACTATCTCGGGTGTGTGTTCGACCTGCTGCTCGAAAAGCTGGTGCAAGCAGGCCTGGGCCGGATAGGCGGCGGTGGTGGCGTTCCAACCTTCTACCAACTGCTTCCGATGGATCTCCGGTAAGGTCGCGAGATCAGACACACGCTGCTCCGGAGCAGCCGTAATGCTCTCGAGCAGGGTCCGGTAGCATCTTGCCATACGAGCGATGGTTGCTGCGTCAAATAAATCTGTGGCATACTCGATCGTCACAGCAAGACCATCAGCCGCCTCGGTTGCCCACATCATCAGGTCAAAGGGAGCGACACGATGGGGTAGGTGAATGGAACGTACGGATAGCCCATCCAGGTCGATCGCTTGACCTGCCTGCCCCAAAACAAAGGCCCCAGCGTTCTCTCTAGGAATCAGGCGAGGCGCCTGCTGCCACGAGAACACAGCCTGGATGAGTGGGGAACGGCTGAGGTCGCGAGTGGGTTGGAGGCGCTGAACCAACAATGAGAACGGATACCAGTCGTGTCTGGACCCTTCTTCAATTGATTTATGTACCCCATTCAACAAGGCTACGAAGCGAGGATTCTCCGTAAAGTCAGCCCGCACGACGGTCTGGTTCACGAAGTAGCCAACCACTCGAGCCGTGGTTGAGCTCCTACCCGCTTTCGGAAAACCCACGAGAATGTCGTTCTGACCAGTGTAGCGATGCAGCAGGGTTTGAAACGCAGTGAGCAGGACTGTATAAAGAGCAACACGTTGTTTCTCGGCAAGGGCGCGAAGTCCATCCGTGAGCTTTTTATCCAGAAGGATGAGCTGAGCAGCGCCACGCCCGGTCGATACAGGTGGGCGAGGCCGGTCCGTAGATAAACTGAGGGGTGATAATTCACCGGATAAAACGGTGCGCCAGTAGTCCCAACTTATTTCTGCCCGAGGCGTGGCCAGCCGTCCTAGCTCCTCGTTCACGTGGTCGATATAGTTTGCCCGCAACGGTTTCAACGATACTTGGACGCCAGTGGCCTCTTCCCGATAAAGAGCCGCGACTTCAGACAGGATAATGGCTATGGACCACAAGTCACCGATCATGTGATGAAGCGTCAGGAGCACCAGGTGATCCCGGGAACCACCCTCGACGTTTTTTCTCTGGGAGATTGGGGCTTGCTGAAACACCACCACCCGCCATGTGGGACCCTGTTCAAGATCAAAGGGGCGGTATATTTCTTTTGCCAGGTGATCGTCCAATAGCCCCGTGCTCCATCCGGAGGCATCCTCACAATGAAAGGCAACCTCGATGGACGGATGGACGCGTTGAACGGGTTTACCATGCTGCGCAGCAAAGAATGTGCGCAACATGGGGTGGCGCTCGGCCAGCCTTTGGAGGGCGCGCCTCAGCGCCTCCAGGTCGGTATCCCCTGGAATGGCGACAGCGCCGGCCAGGTTATAGTCTACAGCTTCCGGCGCTAGCTTGTGGTGAAACCATAAGGCCGCTTGCCCTCGGGTGAGGGGGTATTCGTGAAGAAAGACGGAAGCGTTTGTTTCCTCAGTGCTTCTAAAATCCATGGTCCAGTTCTACTGACTGTTTTTCAGCGCGGCAGCTACCCTCTCCAGCCGGATACGGGCCTCCTCGGCTATTTCCCTCAACCCCGGATTTGTAATCACCCCCAGCATCACCAATGGGTCTACCAGGGATACCTCGCTGGTCCCATCCTCGATCTGGCGCACAGTGACGTTGCACGGCAAAAGCAAACCCACCTGTGGGTCAATGGTCAGCGCACGATGGGCCAGAGACGGGTTGCAGGCGCCTAGAATCTTGTAAGGCGGGAAATCCACGTCCAGCTTTTTCTTCAGAGTCTCTTTTACGTCGATCTCGGTCAACACACCGAAACCTTCGACCTTCAGGGCTTCGATAGTGCGGGTTAGCGCGCTTTCGAAGTTAGCGTTCATCTTCACGCTCATGCCAATTTCATTTGTAGTTTGATCGGCCATATAGCACACCTTTCTCCTTATCTGTAATTGTATTCTACATTATAGATGAATCGTCTCGGAAAAAGTTACATGATTTTGTGGTTCTCCAGAATTTCCCGTGGAATGGGCCCCAAAATGCGGGGATTCACCATGGCAATTCCTAAAGACCTAATTTTGTTTTCTCAGTGCAGGCACAGCCGCGTTTATGAAAGTGTTCTCCAGTATCTCCGCCGGGAGGTCAAAACTGTTCACTCCCGAGATGGCCTGAGGAGAGTAGTACCCTATTCGGTCCAACGAAATCATCTCCTACGGGAACCTGACGTGCAAAAAAAAGACGACGAGGGTGAGGAAACTTCCTTTATGGTGTCTGATCACATGAAGGAAGACAAGCCATAGCACGGCAATCGGGAAAAGGCCAAACATCAGAAGGAACCCAGCATAGATCATGGATCATTCTCTATGACTTAGCTCTATGTTGGGATGTAGAGACCTGGATACCTAGCTGCCTACCTATTGGTTGTGTGCCGGGAAATTTGGGATTATTTACAAACTCGCGGGGATTAGCCATTTCCAAGTACAACTGCAAGAGAGGAACCAGAATCTCCGGGCTTCGGATCATGCCAGCCAGGTGCTCGGTCCATGGAATGGGTAGCCCCGGGAGGATCTTTTGTGGTGCAAGCAGAAAGCGGTAACCGACCCGGTGGCGCTCGACGAATTTATGGTACATCGTCATGGCCTCTTGCTCTGTTAGCTCTCCTGTCAGAGCCTTTTGGGCGAGACGGGCCACAACTGCGCCAAAATACACTGCCGGGCGAATACCCTCGCCGGTGAGGGGGATACACTGTCCTGCCGAATTTCCCACACGGAAGACAGGGCCAGTCGTTGCCCGCTGGCCGCGGTATGGGAAGTAACCGCCATGCCGGCCATCGGTCGGGACATTGAATTGAGCATTCACAAAGGACTTCAGACTCTCGTTCATTCTGGACTGGCCACGATAGCTGCCGAGGCCGGCCCGGGAAGAGGCCCCAACCGGGAACAACCAACCAATGTTGTACGGCTGCAGGCGACCTGGATCGTAGTAGAAGTGCAGGCCCTGGTCACTAATCGGGATCGTCGTTTCAAGGCCAAAGCTCTTCCCCTGGTGGGGCTGATTTTGACGCTGGGCATTCGATGCCAGCGCTGCTCGCCACCCGCTGGCATCGATCAAGATTGACGCGGTGAAGGCTCCTCGTGTGG
>DAIQPZ010000167.1:0-5876 GCA_036787065.1 Anaerolineaceae bacterium | reverse complement strand
AGCGCGGTAGTGACTGCCACAGGGATGAGCGTGCCTCCATGGAATGGGGGCGCTCCGTTACGGAGCGCCCCCATTTCATGGAGGCACGCTCATCCCTGTGGCAGTCACTACCGCGCTCTCGTTCTTGTTCCTCAGCCTGGGGCTGTTGGTGACTGCCGGACCAGCGTGCTGGCCGATCAGGATGTATGTGGGTCCTACACTAAAAGCGCGCTTGATGCGGGCATTCATACCCGCCTCCTTAGTAATTGTCTTGCTCGAGGGTCTTCTAAGTACGGCCGGTGATCCCTGGATCAACAGTCCGGCATTTAGGGTTGCTTTTGCGGCGCTTATGGCGTGTTTGATTTTCATGCTCATCATTTCCCTCATTGCACAAAACTTAAGTTCAGAAATTGAACGCAGCGATCAGGCGCGCCTGAAAGCAGAAAGCATCCTCAATCAAAGCGAGACGCGCTTCCGTACCCTTGTCGAGACCGTCAATGTTGCTATTATCAATATCGATAGCGACGGCCATATTGTTTTCTGGAACCGGACTGCGGAAACGACCTTTGGTTATTCAGCCGGGGAAATGATCAGTAAACCGCTAGACAGGGTCATGCCGGAGATATTCCACTCAGCCCATCAACAAGGACTGCAGCGCGTTGTGTTGACTGGAGAAAGCCATATCATTGGAAAGACCGTTGAGGTGACCGGGCTGAGAAAAGACGGCAGTGAATTTCCACTTGCGCTTTCCCTGGCAACCTGGCAAGTGGCTGGAGATGTTTTTTTCACCGGCATCGCCCGCGACATCAGCGAGCGCAAGCAGGCGGAGGAAGCGTTACGGAAGAGCGAATCATCTTTACAGGCGATTCTGCAATCCACTGCTGACGGAATTTTGTCTGTCGGCATCGAAAACGAGGTGCTTTTTGCCAACGAGCGTTTTGCGGAAATGTGGCGAATTCCACAGGCAGTATTGGCGAGCAAGGACGATTCAATCTTGCTTCAACACGTCCTTGATCAACTGAACGATCCACAAAGTTTCCTCAAAATGGCCCAGGAGATTTACAAGTCAAAAGAAGAAAGTTTCGATACATTGAATTTTAAGGATGGAAGAGTATTTGAGCGGCTATCACGCCCATTGATGGAAGGAGAAGTAATTCGAGGCAGGGTTTGGTCTTTTCGCGATATCACCGAAAGCAAGGCGTTAGTAGAAAAGTTGGAGAAGGAACGGATTCTCCTGCGGACGCTAATTGACAATATACCTGACCGCATTTACGTTATGGACGTGCAAGGCCGAAAGGTCATATCTAACCTGGCAGACTGGCAGGCGTCCGGAGGTAAAACGATGGATGATGTCATCGGAAAGACAGACCTGGATACTTATCCTATTGAATTGGCCAAGAAATTCTGGGCTGATAACATGGAAGTTATTAATTCCGGACTATCTATCCTCAATCGTGAAGAACCCGGGCTCGATTTCCCGGGCAACCCGGTTTGCATATTGTCTTCCAAGGTGCCGCTTCGTGATGGCCAGGGAAAAATTGCCGGGCTGGTGGGTATCGGGCGTGATATCACCGACCGCAAGGAGGCGGAAGAACTCCAGGACGCCATTTTCAGAATTGCGCAGTCCGCTGAAATAGCCGAGAGTCTGGATTCCCTTTATCTATCCATTCATTCGATCATTCAAGAGGTAATGGTTGCCGACAATTTCTACATTGCGTTATATGATGAAAAGAACGACTTGATCACTTTCCCATATTCTGTTGACGAACAAGATCCTCGTTTTCCTCCAAAAAAGCCGGGCAAAGGGTTGACGGAATATATTCTTCGCACGGGAAAAACGGTGCTGTGTGATGAGGTACTGTATGAAGACCTGATACAATGCGCCGAGATAGAACTTGTGGGCGCGCATTCGCCTATCTGGCTGGGGGTGCCGTTGATCGTCGAGGCCAAACCGATTGGCGTCATGGTGGTTCAGGACTATAAAAATGCCCGAGCTTATGGTGAACGAGAGAAGCGCATACTCGAATTCGTCTCCACCCAGGTAGCCCGGGCGATTGAGCGCAAGCTTTTGGAAGAGGAGATTCGTAATCTTTCATTGACCGATGAGCTCACCGGGTTGTATAACCGTCGCGGCTTCACTCTCCTGGCCGAACAGGAAGTGAAATTAGCGCACCGGATGAAGAGAGCCATGCTGTTATTCTTCGGCGATGTGGACAATCTCAAGACAATCAACGATACCTGGGGGCACGCCCAAGGCGACCTGGCTTTGAAGGAAATATCCGCCATTTTGAAAGAAAACTTTCGTGAGTCGGATATCCTGGCCCGCTTCGGCGGGGATGAGTTTGTGGGTCTGGCGGTGGATGCCTCCAAGGAAAGCGCCGAAATCATGGCAAACCGCATCCAGGTTGTCCTGGATGCGCGCAACCATCAGGGAGGCGAGACCTATCATCTGGCTCTCAGCCTGGGCTTTGCGCGCTACGATCCTGAGGCTCCTTGCACAGTGAGTGAATTGATCGCCCAGGCTGATGGTTTGATGTATCAACAAAAACAAGCCAGGAAAGGAAAAATTAGGGCGGGTTTCTAAACCAAACGGGGATTAACATTTCATTACGAAGCCTGCTACAGCGTAAAGGTCCATTGCTCGAGTAGTGTTGGCAAGTTCTGTCTACCTTATTTTCCTGATAATGGGCACCTTTTTATGCTGGTGGCAGAAGGTGCCTTTTGTTTAACGACATTTTGAGGATCGATTCGCAAACTGAGTGATCATTGAGCCAGAAAGCCCGAGGTGTTCATGAAAACCAGCGATAAAACCCAGGCCGATCGAGGACCGAGAATGAAGAAGCGAAAGAATAACTTGAGCGTCGTGTCCTTGAATTAACCTCTCTGCGCACCATTGATATGTCGGTCTCTAGCAGTATGGACATCAATCTCACCCTGGGAATTCTCTTGGACCAGCTTTTCAAACTTCTGAGTGTCGATGCTGCCGATGTCTTGCCCTTTGATTCTCGTCTACAGATATTCAAGTACGCAACCGAACAGGGGTTTCGTGCCCAAGGACGCCTGAATACAACCCTGCGGCTCGGCGATAGGATTGCCTCTCGAGCTTTACATGAGCGGCAGATTGTTGTGATCCAGAACTTGGACAGACATCTGCCAGAACTACAAAGATCTGATAAGTCATCCAGGGAGGGCTTTGTTACTTAAGTGGGGACACCCTTGATTGCCAAAGGCCAGGTAAAAGGTGTGTTGGAGATCTTCCAGCGCAGCCCGTTCGTGTTGAACCCGGAGCAGCGCGCTTTCCTGGAAATATTGGCTGGACAGGCGGCGATTGCCATTGACAGCGCCCAGCTCTATGAGACCCTGCATGATTCCAATTTCGAACTCATGATGGCCTATGATGAGACCATCGAAGGCTGGTCGCGGGCCATGGACATGCGCGACAAAGAGACCGAAGGTCACACACAGCGGGTGACCGAACTGACCCTGCGACTGGCGGCCAGCATGGGCTTAAGACCGAGGAACAGGCCCACATCCGGCGGGGTTCCTTGTTGCATGATATTGGTAAGATTGGCGTCCCAGATAATATCCTGCGCAAACCCGGAGCACTCACCGAGGAAGAATGGGTGATAATGCGCCAGCATCCGCAGCTGGCCTACGACATGCTTGTCCCAATCATTTACTTGCATCCAGCAATTGACATTCCCTATTGCCACCACGAGAAGTGGGATGGGACGGATTACCCCCGTGGGTTGAAAGGTGAGCAGATCCCGTTAGCAGCGCGGATCTTCGCTGTAGTGGATGTCTGGGATGCGCTCTCCTACGATCGACCTTACCGAACGGCGTGGCCGGAGGGCAAAGTCTGCCAGAATACACGGATTGGTGTAACGGATTTGGTATAATCCGTGTAATCCGTTTTAATAATCCGTTGTCAGTTATTCGTTGTCCAATGATCAATTCTAACCACACACTCTTCGCACTCCGCAGCCGGCTGTACCGCTGGCGCCAGCAGCTCGCAGTCCTGGCAGCCTCAACTGATCCCACCGTGCGCAGTCGGGCAGAACGCCTGCGCAAGCTCAAGGGCGCCTACAGCGGTAAACGCTGTTTCATCATGGGCAACGGACCCAGCCTGAACAAAATGGACCTTAACCTCCTGGCTGGCGACCTGGTGTGGGGCAGCAATCGCTGCTACCTGCTGTTCGACCGGGTGACTTGGCGCCCCGCCTTTTTTACCGCGGTGGATAAACTGGTCGTCCCGGACAACCGCGCGCAGATCGACGTGCTGCCGGGCCAGCTCCCCCAAACCCGGTTCTTTTACCCGGTGGAATTTCGCGCTCAAGGCATCTTGAATTCGTATCCCAACGTGTTTTGGTTCAATGAAAAATCCATGGCAGTGGACATGGCCCAACTGCCCGAAGGCACTTTCACCCGGGACGCGTCGCGGCATGTGTATGCCGCCTTTACCGTGACCGTGGCCGCATTACAACTGGCCGTCTACCTGGGTTTCAACCCCATTTACCTGATCGGCTGCGACACCAGCTATGCCCGCATCGCCAGCGACCCACTCAGCGCCGGCAGTCAGGAGCGCCTGGTCTCCAAAGTTGAGGCCGACCCCAACCATTTTGACCCGACCTATTTCAACCAGGGTAAAAAATTCCACGAGCCGCACGTGGCCAGGATGCTGTTCCATTACCACGAGACGCGCCTCGTGTGCGATTCAATGGGGGTCAAGGTGTTCAACGCCACGGTGGGCGGGAACCTGGAAGAATTTCCGCGGGTGGAGTATAACGAGCTGTTTAGCGGGTAGGGGCGACCCGCCCATGAAGATCGACGATCAGGTGGACCAAGAAGGGTCGCCCTTATGCACGCGAGGCGATCTGATCGGCGTCGGGGCGGATGGCATCCGTCCTTACCATGGCAAAAACGCAGGAAGGGGAGACCTGGTCAGTTAATTTTGTGCCCCTCCATTCACGTTTCGGAAAGGTTCCTACCCATTGCGGGAAACCGGTCAGGGTAGGACAGGTTTTCTTGTAAATGAAAATAAAGACCCTGCCTAATCTCGCAACACAGGCAGTTCCGTATGCCTTTGGATCTGGTCAATCCAATCCTGCACCTGTGCAGCTTCGGGGCGCGGAACGTTCTCAAGCGGGACGGGTTTTCCCAGGCGCAGGCTTTTTGAAGTGCCCAGGGGATGGTAGGGTAAAACGTGGACTGCCTGTGCGTGATTCAGGCTGTTGGCCAGCCTGGTAATGGCAGCGAAGTGATCGATCCGGTCATTTAATCCAGGGATGATAGGGCAGCGCAAGATGATGGCTCCCCCAGTCTGGTCTATAAGCGTCAAATTTTCAAGGATCCCCCGGTTAGAAATGCCTGTATAGCGCAAATGCCGGTCCGGATCGGTCTCTTTAACATCGAAATAAAACAGATCGATGATAGGGATAATTTCCAGGAAACGCTCGGGCGTGCTGCAGCCGGAAGTCTCGTCTTTTAGCACAGGGTAAGATAAAATATTGTTCAGACACCATCCTACCCCCAAGGACACAGATTTCTTATGGAAAAGATGATTGAAACCATCCCAACGCAATTCGAGACCCAACGGTTATATGTCCGCGCTTACCAGCCGGATGATGCCGCCATGTATTATTCAATGAGCTTGAAAAACCAGGCGCATCTGCTGCGCTACGAAACCGACAATTCGATCCATACAATCCACACCCTGCAAGACGCCGAAAGGGTCATCCAGGCCTTTCGCGCTGCCTGGCAGTCGCGCCAGTCATTCTTCCTTGGCGCGTTTGAAAAGAGCAGCGGCGACTTTGTCGCCCAGATTTACATCGGGGTGGTCAATTGGCGGACGGTTAGGGCTGGCGGGGACATGGTTTCACTTGTGAGCCATCATGGCG
>DAIQPZ010000166.1:0-5894 GCA_036787065.1 Anaerolineaceae bacterium | reverse complement strand
GCACCCGCAAACTCATCATCATTTTCGGCATCTCCCTTTTCATGGCTGATCAGTTCTAATTTTGAATTATAATACCCATCATGGAATCACCCAACGCCAATGAACAAACGCAACCGGTGCGCCCCGGGAATCTTGAAGATACCCAGCCGCCGGTAGATAAAACTCAAGGCACTAAAACGCAGCCAGCCGACCAGGTCGACACCTTGTTTAAAACAGAGCCGGTTATGAATCAGCCCAACTCCGTTGAACCTGAACCGGTTAAAGTTAAAACCCGCCGCCTGCGCAGGTTCTTAATAATATCAGGTGGCATCCTGTTTGTCCTTTTATCAGCTTTTGCAAGTGGTTATTTGGGGTACCACGACGCGATCCGGCAGCGCATCGAACGCCAGGCGAACCGTGTCTTAGCGCAGACCGCCGATCAGTATAACCGGGCATTAGGCGATATAGCGGATAAGCAGTGGGATCGGGCCAGGACTCGCCTGGAGTACGTGATTGAATTGAACCCGTCCTTTCCTGGCGCGGCGGATAAATTGAAAGAGGTGTTGGTCGCCCAGATCCGGATCGCCACACCCACCCAGGCGCCGACCGCGACTGAAACATCTATCCCCGGCACAGCCACGCCAGATTTACGCAGCGCCCAGGATTATTTCAACCAGGTCCAACAATTGATTGATGCCAAGAATTGGAATCAGGCGATCACCACAATTGAACAATTGCGCCAGGAAAATAAAGCTTTCCACACGGTAGAAGTGGATGGGATGTTATATCTGGCGCTGCGCAACCGTGGAGTGGATAAAATCTTACAAAAAGGCCAATTGGAACAGGGCTCGTATGACCTGGCGCTGGCCGAAGCAATCAGCCCATTGGATGCTCAGGCGTATAGTTACCGGACCTGGGCGGCGGCTTATTTGAGCGGCGCCAGTTATTGGGGCGTCAACTGGCAGCGGGTGGTGGATGCGTTCGGTCAACTGTATCCATCCCTGCCAATGCTTCGGGATGGCAATGGCTGGACCGCCCAGGAACGCTTCCGCGTGGCCTCCATTAAATTGGCTGACGAGATGGCAGCCGCTGGACAATTTTGTAAGGCACAGGAACATTATGACGCAGCGTTGACTTTGAGCAAAGACGCATCCGTTCAGACAACGGCTCAGGCCAACCAGATTAAATGCGCCGATTCACAGAAAGCGGTGGTCACCGAGACACCCATCCCGACCTTATCTTTGACGCCAACCGTGACATTGGCTGAAACCACCGCAGTGCCGACCAATCCTCCCGCCGGTCCGACCGCGACCGGCCAACCCCCCTCGCCAACCAATACCCAGCTACCCGCTGCGCCGACCGCGACGCCAGCCCCGCCGCAGCCGACCAGCACGCCCGCGCCAACCGCGGGTTAATTATGGGCATTCCCATCTGGGTTCTGACGATACTTTATTGGGTGCATATCCTCGCAACCGTTATCTGGTTGGGAAGCCAGGTTATTTTTGCCTGGCTAAAACACCAGGAGGGCAAACCAGGCCCAAATCAAGTTTTGTATGAAACGTTGGTGCACCAATACCAACGCCGGTTGGTCGCCGCCGGTTGGTTGAGTCTTTTATTCCTGGCTGGGACTGGGATGTTCCAATTGAGCTCGAATGTCAATTATCACGGTTTCCTGGTGACTAACAATCTCTGGGGGGTGGCAATTCTCATTAAACATATTTTATATGCCGGGCTGATCGGCTTGAACCTGTATCTTACCTGGGGGTTGGCGCCTGCCCTGGAGCGCACCCGGCTGCGGTATTCCCGAGGTCTCACCACTGCCGGAGACGTCGTCTCGCGCATGCGTAACCAGGAGGCGTGGCTTTTTCGGATCAACCTGGGATTAACCCTGCTGATCCTGGTTTTTACTGCCCTGGCCCGTTCAGCCTGAAAAAAAAAGGTAACTACTCAGCCCTGGGGTGTATGTTCCCGAATTTTGAGTGTTTGCGGGTGCTCCGCACCCGCAAACACTCAAAATTCGGGTCTTTTTTACATGGGTCTGAACAGTTCCAAGTAAAGAACCTAAAACTCGATGGGGTTGTAGCCGTGCAGCCACAACCCCATCGAGTTTTAGATTATTTCAGGGTTTTAGCCTTCATGCAGGGCGGCCGTTCTTTTCGCCTGTGATTAGACTCCCGGTTAAATCATGCGCCATGGCCCCATGGATGTAAACCGGAACGATCTTACCGACCGGCGCTTTCCCTTCCACGATGACCAAACCATCAATCTCTGGCGCATCCCGATATGACCGGCCGATTGAGATGCCTTGATTCTGGCCCTCGATCAACACGTCCAGGGTTTTCCCGATGAAGGCCTGGTTGTTTTGCAGCGATATCTGTTCCTGGAGCGTCATCAGGCGGTCCATCCGTTCCTGTTTTAGTTCCGCCGGAATGGGGTCACCGAGGGGCTCGCTGGTGGTGCCTGGCTCAAAAGAGAAGGTAAACGCCCCGGCGTGGTCAAAGCGGGTAGCCTTGATAAAGTTCAGCAGCGTTTGAAATTCTTCCTCTGTCTCGCCGGGATAGCCGACAATAAACGTTGTGCGCAGGGCCAGGTGAGGGATGGCAGACCGCATTTTGGCTAAAGTGTTATCGACCCATTCGACATTCGCCGGGCGGCGCATACGGCGCAGGACGGCCGGATGGGCATGCTGGAGTGGCATATCTAAATAAGGCGTCATCTGTGGATGACTGGCGATAAATTCGATCAGACGGTCGGTAACATAACCAGGGTAGGCGTACATAATGCGGATCCAGGGGATATCAGGGGCTGCTTTGACCAGCTCTTCAAGCAGAACGGTCAGGCCTTCTTTAATCCCCAGGTCATGACCATAATCGGTAGTGTCTTGAGCGATCAGGATCAGCTCCTGGATCCCCGCGTCTTGCATGGCCTGAGCCTCTAACAAAATCTGGTTCATCGGCCGGCTGACCGCGGTTCCTTTAATTAATGGGATGGCACAGAAAGCGCAAGGACGCCGGCAGCCATCCGCTATTTTTAGATAGGCGCTGGCGCCTTGGACGGCTACCCTGAGCACACCCTGTTCATCTGTACCGACCGTCGGCGTGTCCGGCAAATGGTAGACGGTTTGCACCCGTTTCTTTCCACGCACTTCCTGGATGACCTGTAAGATATCCATCCACCGGCGGGTACCCAGGATGCCATCGATCCCCGGCACTTGTTCGGCGACCGCCTGGCGATACCGTTCAGTGAGACAGCCGGCTGCGATTAACATCTGGCCATCGTGCTTCTGACCGGCCAGGTCGCGCAGTACCTGGATCGATTCTGCTTTGGCGGGCCCGATAAAACCGCAGGTATTGACAATTAATACGTCTGCCTGGGATATTTTCTCAGTGGAATGATAGCCAGCGTTGATTAACAGGCTGGCAATCGATTCTGAATCAACGGTATTTTTAGCGCATCCTAAAGATACCAGGTAAAATTTGTTTTTTGACATGACATACCTGTAATTAATAAGTTGCCGTGGCGGTTAGGCCTGGCCTGCTGGTTGGGTAAGGGGTTGCTTTTGCCGGACTGGTCGCGACCAGTGTGCCTATAACCAGAGGCGTTCCGGTAAGCGCGGGACCCGCAGCGCCGGTCAACGTCGTGGTACCAGTCACCTTCTTGGTCGGGGTGGGGGTAATCGTGGCGGTCGGTGCTACCAATCCGTTACTCGTGAAGATCAGGTCGATCACCTGGTTAACCACACCTAAAGAACCTAAATCGTTTTGGTTATACAAAATCTGCAAAGCGGCTGCGTTGCCAGAAATAACTTCCAGTTGTTTGTTGGCCGCGTAAGTGTAAGCGTTGCCTGGAATAACCCGGCCGACAAAAGCCTCTTTGCCATCCACCAGCACCCGCATCCATGCGCTGTTGCGTGCCACGACATACACCTGGATTGGCCCGCTGGGGAGGGGTGGACCGCCGGGGACAGGGGTTTGGCCGGTACTGTTGGTCTGTTTTTCAGGTTGAGTGGTGAGCGTAGGGGGGCTGCCGGTGTTGCTCACATCGGTTGGAAGCCCGGTCTGGCCACCGCTGAAGTCTGTAGTTTTTGTTGGAGCTGGCCCAGATGGCGATGGCGTTCCGGGTGTATCCGTAGGTGAGATGGCCAGGACCTGGGCGACCGAAGGCAATGTGGCTTGAGCGGCTGCCTGTTTTTGAGTGTCGACCACCTGTGTAAGTCCCCAAATTAAAAAGGCAAACATCCCGATGATGATTAAACTGCCCAGGACTAAATCCAGAGATAAGAACCGACGCAGACCGGGTCCTGTGACAGTTTTGGCTTCTGATTTCTGGCCCGGGCTGGTGTGAAGACGTTCCAACCGGCGGACCAGTAATGCATCCGCAAAGGCCAGGAGAATTTTTTCGTCATCCAGATTTAAGAAACGGGAGTAATTGCTTAACATCCCGCGTGCCTGTACCGGAGAAGCCAGGTCCTCCATGCGCCCATTTTCTAACGTTTTCAAGTGGTGCAGGCGTAAGCGTGTGAAGCGCTCTACTTCTTCCAGGGATAGGTTGAGCATTTCTCGCTGTTTTCGGAGGGTGTGACCAATTTCAAGGATCATCTCCTGGGATGTTCTCGGGGTTTCTTCTTCCTCTTCCTCTTCTTGTGAAGAAACCCGGTTGGGTGTCTTTGGAGGCTTCTCAATCCGCAGCAGGTTGGGGGCTTTTTTGAAGGGCAGTTTGATGAACGGTTTTTTAGCTGGCGGGGGCTTAGCCATTGCACCCTGTGCAATTTCACTCGTCCCAGGAGAATCATGGGTCTTTTGATCAGGCTGGTCATGGGTGTGGGATGGATCAGATGGCCCGGTTGGCGCCACGTTATCGACCGAGGCCTTATCCAGAATAACTGGATCCGGCGATGGCGGCGCCTGGGTTTGTGGGGTGGCTTCCACTGTTTTAACCACGTCTTGTGGTCGTTTGGATTTCGCTTTGAGCGTGGTAGTTTTGACCGTGGCCTTGGGTTGATCGACGAACCCATTTAATTCGGTCTGATTAACACCGAGGTAATCAGCGTAAAGGCGTAGAAAACCGCGATATTGCGCCGGGGATGGTAAGGAAGCCAGGTCGTCCGCTTCAAGCGCCTGCAAATAATGACACCGAATGCGCGTCGCTCGCGCGGCTTCTTCAAGCGAAATACCGCGGTGTGTTCGGGCTTGAAGGAGTTTTTGACCAACTGTTTCGGCCATACCATCCTTTAACGTTCAAGACGCAAAGAGGGCGAAGGGGAAATCCAGGTCTGCTCTCTTTGCGTCTTGCAGGTCCTCCAGTTGAGTCAGTGAATAACGTCGCTCAGGAGGTGTTTCAGAAAATTATGCGGCTTTTTCTTCGACTACGGGCTTTGTAGTTTGCATGACGGGGCCTTCACCTTCGCGATGGACCACGATTTTTATTTCTGGCATCAGATCGACCGTCAGGCGGATACGCGCCTTGGTTTCTCCCAGAATGCGGATGGGTTGGATGTCGATTTGCCGCCGGTCAATTTTGACACCCGTTTGGGTCGTAATGGATTCGGCGATCATATCGGTGGTAATCGAGCCGTACAACTTGCCCGTTTCGCCGGCTTTGCTGGCAAAATACAGGGTCAGCTTGCCTACGACTTCGGCAGTGCTGCCCATTTCCTGGTTTAATGCGGCCCGGCGGGTGGTGGCCTGTGTCTTGATGGTCTCGACCTGCTTCATGGCTCCGGGGGTAGCCAGCACTGCCATGCCGCGTGGAAGGAGGAAATTTCGTCCGTAGCCGTCAGCAACGCGCTTAACATCACCAGCCCGGCCAAGATTATACACATCTTTTGTCAATAAAACTTTCATTTCTTCAAGCCCTTTCAGGGTAAAAAAAGATAGGATAGATTGTCTCCACGCGAAGGGTACAACGCATAGAGA
>DAIQPZ010000048.1:0-16869 GCA_036787065.1 Anaerolineaceae bacterium | reverse complement strand
GCACCCGCAAACACTCAAAATTCGGGTCTTTTTCACAAGGGTCTGAGCAGTTAACGATTTTAGTTCATTGGGATGAAAAGGCAGTATCTCATCTGACCGCCAGATAAGCTCCACAGGGAGCGGCGCCATGGTATGGCTGCTGGAGGGTCCCACAGCCTATGCGGAACAATTCGCGGATAGACTCCATTCATGGCAATTATAAACGGATTTATCCGCCAGACAACAAATCGGGTTCTTTAGGATGTACCATGAGAATAGGCATCCAAACAAACCATAAACGCCATCTACAGTAGTTAAAAAGCAACTACTTTGCCTTGGGGTAAAAGTTGCCGAATTTGAGGTGTTTTCGGGTCTATTTCACACAATCTTGATTAGTTACTTTAAAATAAATACATCTGTCTACCGAAAAAAGGGGGCAGACAGATGTATTTATTTCGTACCAGCCAATTTCGAGAATCGAGGAGAATGTCGCACTAAAAGAGTGCAGTTACCTGATAAGGTCAAATTCTGACTTCGAGATTAGCTGCACCCCTGATTTTACAAAGGTCATTCATCGTGCTGGACAGAAAAGCCAGCACGATGGCTGACCGGAAAACCGGTTTGATAAAGCTCAGGCCACCAGCGATTCAAGCCGGCGGATGACCAGGACTACCTTGCCCTGGATCTCGACGGTAGAAGGATCTTCGATATAGATCGGTTGCATGGTGTGGTTAGCTGGCTGCAGACGCACTCGCCCATTTTCCAGGTAGAAATATTTGAGCGTTGTTTCCTCTCGATCGCGGAGCCATACCCCCACCATCTCGCCATTCCTGGCCTCTTCGACACGCCTCATAATCACGATGTCGCCATCGTTAACCATCGCGTCAATCATAGAATCTCCCTGGACTTCCAGAGCAAACAATTTATCCACTTTCTCACGCGAAGGAAGCAGGCTGCGGGCAATATCAATGGCGGTTTCGGGGTCGTAATAGCTAAAATCGGAACCTGGCACCGGCATTGGCACGCCAGCGACGATACGCCCTACCACAGGGATGCGCAGCATCTCTGTGATTGCTTGCGCCACATTCTGGGCGGTTTGGCCCACACGGGCAGCAGCCGACTTCGCACCCGGTAGTGACTTTAGTACTCGAATGCCACGTGATATATGGCTTTCGCGTTGGATATACCCCATGGTGACAAGCTGGTCCAGATAATAATTAACCACCGAAGTGGAGCTGATCCCGGTCCGGTCGCCAATCTCTCGGATAGATGGTGGATACCCAAAATCATGATGGTATTCATCCAGGAATTCTAAAATCTTCTTATGCCTTTCACCCAAACCCATACTTTTTCTTGCCATATTTTTTCTCCAAAAGGAGCTAAACAAAATAATTAACTGCTCATTTGTGCTACTATTAGTATACGCGAACATTCGTTCTGTGTCAAGCAGCAATTTAGTTTTGTATCGGCTCAAGACCTGGTGAAAATACCCGAATGTGAGGTCCACATTCGGTAACTTAATACCTATAACTGAGCAGTTTCTGCTCTATAGAAAATCATTGGGATTGAGAAAGGATTTGAGGGAATTTGGATGCAGGGTCCCCTCAGGCACTGCATCCCGATTTATCTTACCTATAAAATGCGCTGATTAAACAAGCTCATGAAGGCCTGGATAACCACCGGGTCAAACTGGCTGCCCTGGCAACGTACCAGTTCAGCGGCGGCTTCTTCACGACAGAAGGGCTGGCGATAGGGCCGCCCGTCGGTCATGCAGGTATAGGCATCTGCTACAGCCAGGATACGCGCTCCCAGTGGGATTGCCCCACCGCTTAAACCATCCGGATATCCTGTACCATCATAATGCTCATGGTGTGCGCGGACGACCGGCGCCACGCCCGCCAATGATAAAACCGGTGTGAGAAATTCTGATCCCAACACCGGGTGCTGTTTAATAATGAACCATTCATAAGGGGTTAATGGCCCCGGTTTTGTCAGGATCTCTTCCGGAATGCCAATTTTCCCAATATCATGGAGAAGCCCGGCCCAGCGCAGCGCGGCCAGCTCAGCTTCAGAATAACCCAACTGCCCGGCAATTTCCTTGACCAGGATTGCCGTCCGATCCGCATGATGTTCCATATACGGGTCATTCCCGTCTAAAGTTTTAGCCAACCCAATCAACACATCCAGATAAATATCTTCGATGGTCGGATGGTATCTCGCCCGAAAGACGGTATTGGCAATCAGGTCTGCGATCGCCGACATCAACTCCAACCGGTCATTTTCTTCGCCGGTTCTATCCATAATCTTTCCTGGACTACCTTCACCCAGGATTAAAATGCCCACGAATTCCTGGCCTACCTTCATTGGCACCATCCAAATGCGCATGGTGACGTCCAGGCCAAGGGCATGAGCGCAAATTGCATCGATACCGTTATCACCTCTCTTCAGAGACAAGACTGTACCCCGCCGTTGTACTTCATAAAAATAACGCCGCGCAGGGGTTACATCTGGGTATTTATACATACCCGGTCGCGCTGAGCCATAAATTGCCATAGAAGAAAACAGGTTCTTTCCATCCAGGGTGAGGATTTGTGAATATGGAGCCTGGGTCAGTGCCGCAGCGTACTGCGCCAATCGTTCCCAGAATATATGCGAAGGCAAGGATCGTCCTAACGTCTGCCCTAGAGCAAAAATTAAATTTACTCCCAGCCGGCGCTGCATGTTGAGCGAATAAGGTCGCTCAACAAGGAGCCTCCCGGTCCAGCCTGTTGAGATCGCCATGTTATATGACTGCGAAACGGTCTCAGTCTCCTCCATTCTAAATACTTGTAGAGTTCTCGAAACAGCTCAGGCGTACGGAAAAAACCCGAATTTGAGGTATGGGCGCTTACTTGGCAAGCGCAAATACCTCAAATTCGGCAACTTTCACCCTTTACTGAGTAGTTACAAACTCATTACATCTCTTGGTCGTTCAGGAGCTGTTGGGCAAAATCAGACAAAGAGGACGCACGGATAGAAACGACCCGCGCCCGTTCTTCTTTCGGCAGGTTAAACTTTTCGTCCTGGTAGCCCAGAGCCAGAGCCTGACCTGGGTTTTGCAAAAGCCTTTGTCTGAACTGTTCGCTAACGACTGCCGCGGCAATCAGACGACTGTATTCACCCCAACCATGCGAATTAGTTTTGGGATAAGTGTTTCGAGATAGACCCTGATACATCATTGATTTCTCTCCTTATAGCTACTGGTTTATTACCCAATGACCCCAACAGCCAGATAACACCACAAGCGATCAAACCATCCCCTATGCTGAAAGCTACTCGATACGGAATCCAATCTGGCAAAGTAAAATAATCAGAAAGCCAGACCAAACGCGTCGCCGTTACAGACAAGACCACGTCTTTGCCTGCCCATAAACGCTCCCCGATCACCCAACTGTTAGGATTAACGCCAGGTACCAGATTCACAACCATGGCCGGGCTGATTGGCATCAGCCCTCCATTGAGAATAATCACCAAAAAATTCAAACCCAAACCAATACCCGCTAACCAGATACCGGGTTTACGCCGATTTATCCATACAAAAATCAGCAGCAGGCCTTGAGAGACCACCAGCACCCCTCTTGCCCAGCTGTCTGGAACCTCGCTACGAAACTCAGCGTTATTGAAAATCACCAATTGGGGTAGTACAGCCACCACCACCAACCAGGCGCCACTCAGGTGGAGAGTTTGCAAGCCCTGCTTACGCAAAAAAGCGAGCAGCAGACCCACAGACAGCCCGACAATAATGGCAAGGAGCAGGATCAAAGGTTTATCTCAGGCCAGGTTGTCCAGGGCAATCAGGCGCACCTGCCCCAATCACAAAAAGGCCCAGGCAGACGATGAGCAGAATAAATTGGACCTTCTCACCATCCAACTTCCCGACGTTCAAATAGAGTTGGGACATCATCTTTTTCACGGCTTTATCTCCCTTTTCTAACAACAATCAACTTCACAGTTTGTATCAGCATTTCACTTGAATGATTTCGCCCCTCGCGTGAGACATTAACCGAGTATGAACGAGGTTTTTTGATGAACTGATATATTTATTCTACAAAGGGGGAGGCATTAAACCAGGCATTAAAAACAGGCCAATTTACATTAAAATCAAAGAACTTTTGTTCTTTTTTTGGCTATCTGGGAATTTCTGTGGTGAATCCCCGCATTTTGGGGTGTTAGCACGCGTATGCGCGCTACACCCCAAAATGCGGACCTTTCCACGGGAAATCCTGAAGAAATTTTTTTTACAAATTAAATAGGATCAGATGGGGGCGTAATTCAATCCGGGTTACAATTTATCGATTGCATTGAGGATCGACAAATAAATTAACCGGACATGGGGTTTAACCATTGTGTAGGCTCTTCAGGTTTCTCATGAAAGATCTCAATAAGCCAAAATTTTAAATCCCTGGCGTTTACTGGATCAGACTTGAATATAGGGTTATCGTTTCAACCGAAGGGGACATATTAATTTCTTGCTTGAGAATTTTTTGACAGAGCTTGAACTGCCGGGTCACAGCCGCGCGATTCCCCATCATGGCGTAGATCTGCATGATAACCCGGTAAGCAATTTCAAAACAGGCGTCCTCAGCCAGAGCACGCTGGCAACAATGCAGTGCCTTTGTATGCTGTTGGTTCTGTAAATAAATACGGGCCAGAGCCATCAAGGCTTCCAGGTGACTCATCACCAGGCGTTCACCCTCTGGAAGAGCCCAGTTACCATCTATATAAGGCAGGAATGGACCTTTATACAAACTCAAAGCCGCCTGGTAATGCCCAACTTTTTCATCCAGGCAATTCGAAGTCTGGGCCGCTTCGATCGCCTTTTGATAGGATTCAACGTCGTATTCGTAATCTAATGTGTTGTTAAAATAATAAAGGTCTTCGTGAAGCACGATCACGTCCTGGCCTAATGCGCGTCGTAAACGGTATATATTATTTTTAAAGCGGAATTTCATATCAGATTCACCCACATCCGGCCAAAAAATCGCCCCAATGGCCTCTTTGGTCAATCCTTCAGGATGAGATAGCAGCAAATAAAACAGGTCACGCGCAATGATGGTACCCCAATCACTGCCTGAAATCAGGTTATGGTCGATGATGACTTTCATCGAACCTAAACCAAAAATGTGCATTTGGGGGCCAGCGAATGGCACCACCATGGCCCTGGATCGGATTCGCCGGCGCAGCTTTGAGAGGGTGCGATCAAAGGTTTTTACTTCCCGCATAAGGGGCAGGACCCAAGAACCCGCGGGGGCTGCCTCCTCCATTTTTTTCAACTCACTTCTCACCTGGCGACCCAAGGCAGCCACATAAGCATAACTGTCCAGGGCCCGGGTCAGAGATAACGTCCGTTCCAGGTGAACCATCGCCTCCGATAATGCACCTGTGCTGGCAATCGCAGCCGCCAGGAAAAGGTGGGCCCGGGCAGCCGCGATTGAATTCGAGCTAGTCTCATAAAAGCTCACCGCTTTTTCTAGCTCAGATTGTGCCACCAAGGGTTGATCCTGACGGATCAATAGGAGACCCTTTTCAACCTGGCAAGAAGCCTGTTCTGCAAGCGAACCACTAGACTTAGCGCGGTGCATGGCCAGTTCCAACCGCTCGTTCGCCCGGTCAAAATCACCTTGTTTTCCGGCCACACCCGTCTCACCCAGGTCAATCTCAATCAACAACAACCCATCGTTCACCGATTCTGCCAACAAACGGGACCGGTGATAAGCATCCAGCGCTTCTTCATTAGCATCCAGGATCTGGTACAGATCGCCAATGCTCGCCAACGCATAAGCCTCCACACGTGGGTAGCTGCTCATGGTCGCATAATTGAGCGCTTTTTCCAGGTTGACCACAGCCTCTTCATATTCACCCAGTGTAGATTGCAGTACGCCCAGGTTATTTAGTAAATTCGCCCGCCAGTTATAATTCGCCGTCGTTTGCAAGGTATCCAGGGCACGCTGGTAAGTTTCTTTCGCCGAAGAATAGTTTCCCAAAGCGCGTTGAGTCATCCCCACGTCCACCAGCAGTTTTGCCAAACTTTCTTCATCATTGGCCATTTGTATTGCGATGAGCGCCTGATTCAACCACTCTAGCGCGGTGTTAAGCTCACCTTTCTGGTAATAGACCAGGCCTATCGCGCGGGTGATCTCCGCCCGTAAGTAGGGACTCGCACCACCCTGATCGGCTAATGCCAATGCCTCCCGCGCATCCGATAAGGCAGCCTCATATTCTCCTTGCAGGCGAAAAGAACCCGACCGCCTGACCAGGGCCAGAATGAGCGCTTCAGAGGTCCCCACATGAAGCAGCGCTGGGATCGCAATTTCAAACAATCGGATCCCCCGAGCAGCATCTCCGCGCAGCACGGCCAGGTAGGCCTGCAATGCGATAACCACCGGTCGATCAGCCAATATGCCGGGTAAGAGCGCATTAAACCAGCCGTCTACCACATTCCAGCGGCCCGACGTGATTAAAGACTGGCCAGCCTGTTCGATTAACCCCACCATAGCTTCCTGGTCTTTCAGATCAGTATATAGACCAAAGGCACGTTCCCAATCTCCACGCCGTGAGTAACTATCTGCCAGACGATGTTTAATTATACGAACATCCTCGGGGTGTTCACTCTGCATCCTGGTCGCGAGGAAATCCCGGAAAAGGTGATGGTAGCGCAGCCAGAGACCTTCATCCCCAACGGGTAAAATGAACAGGTTGCGCTGTAAGATGTGATCCAAGAAAGTTTCCCAGCCCTCACCCTCGTGGTTTAAAATACCCCCGAGCACCTCACTGCACAAGTTGGCATCAAATTCATTCATTAAGCTAGAATAGACTAGAAATTCCTGGATTGGAGCCGGTTGGTTCAACAGAATTTGAGTAAAATAGTCAGCTAACCCCGCCCCAGAAGCATGCGCTACCCGAATGTGGGCTGTGCTATCTTTCCCCAACAATTGTTGGGAGAGCAGCAGGCCGGTAATCCAGCCCTCACTTTGCGTCGCCAATTGTTGTGCCAGGTCATCCGGGATAATCCGCTGGTAATTTTGCAAAAAGAGCGCCTGTATTTCACCAGGTTGAAAAGCCAACGCGTCAAAATCCAGGCCATCGACCTGGGACCTTGCGACCATTAACGTCAAATCAGGTAAACTGACCAGGGCGCGCGAAGCAATGACTACATGACAGGCTTCATCACTATCCTGGCAAAATCGGCTGATGAACGTAGCAATCAGCTTATTACCTTCGACCAGGTGAAAATCATCCAGGACAATGACAAAATGTTCCTGGATATTTTCATAAACATCATTGACCAATGGGGTAATGACTCCACCCCAATCCAGCGTATCGGAGCTAACTGAATTCAAGGCCGCCATCGCCAACTGCCCAAACCTGGGGAACTTTATTTTGATTGAAGCAATGAAATGGGCAAGAAAACGCTGGGGATCCTGATCGATCGGATCAATGGCATACCAGCATACAGGAAGCTCTGTACGGTTGGAAAAATCGACCAGTAATGAAGTTTTTCCATAACCTGCCGGTGCAGTTACCAGGACCAGTTTCTTGTCGACCAGATCACTTAACAGGTTGATCAACCGGCTGCGGGTCAAAAGGTCTGGCCGCCGGCGAGGTAGAAGGATCCTGGTTCTAGTTACTTTTCTTTCTGTTTCCATACTGGATCAGAAGGGCATCAAACAAGAAAAACCATAACGGCACACCAGGAATTTTGATCGCGAATCTTCGAAATCCTGGAGAACCAAAACTTAATGCTAAATTAACAATTTAAGTAACTACTCAGCCCTGGGGGGTAAGTTCTCGAATTTAGAGTGTTTGCGGGTGCTTCGCACCCGCAAACACTCTAAATTCGGGTCTTTTTTTTACACGGGTCCGAGCAGTTACCAATTTAACTTAAAATTATAATCAATTCTCATTATTTTAATCGTAATTTCATGGAGTTTCTTTGGGATTTGCCGTGAGAGTATTCCCATGGCCAGATCAATCAGTACCCTTTTTAATTAATCAAAAACGGTTGGGATCCTTCGCGGAAATATACCGGTACTTTTTCAAGCGGCGCGACAGTAGTGATCCATTGACCGCCCGCAAAACGCTGTCCGGTCCACGCATCCAACCATGCCTCCCCCGCAGGTAAATATAAATGACGCTGGCGCTTCCCTTCGTGTAATACAGGCGCGACCAGTACGTTGGGGCCGAACATAAACTGATCTTCGACGGTATAAACTGTAAGGTCCTGAGGGAAATCGAAGAACAACGGTCGCATCACGGGTATACCCTTTTCACTGGCAAGCGCCATCTGCGCCATCAGATAGGGCTTCATACGTTCACGCAGGAAGAGTAGATGCTTAAGAATGCCGTAAGCCTCTTCACCAAATGACCAGACCTCATTCGGACCGCCGCTGCCAGCCACCTCGCTGGGACTGCGAAATCCATGCAGGCGAAAGAGCGGGCAAAAGACGCCAAATTGGAACCAGCGTACAATCAACTCGCGGAAATAGACCGTGGTGATGTCGCCCCCATGAAAGCCCCCAATGTCGGTCGTCCACCACGGGATCCCACTCAAGCCGATATTTAGCCCGGCCCTGACCTGCTGCTGCAGCACTTCAAAGGTGGAAGCGATATCACCCGACCAGACTGCTGCGCCATACGCCTGGCTGCCGGCCCAGGCCGACCGGCACAGGCTGATGATCTCCGTCTCCCCTTCGGCGCGCATGCCTTCGTAAAAGCCTTTTTCATGCAGCAGTGGGTATAGATTTCCCACCTCCAGACCGTTGCCCAGGTGGTAGCGCACATGATCATAATCAGCCGGGTAAAACTCTGGTTCACAGGCATCCAGCCACCAGACCTTTATTCCATAGCGATAATAATTCTGGCGCACCTGCTCCCATACGAATTTACGCGCCTCAGGGTGGGTGGCATCGTAGTAGTACATCAGGCCGCGACCAGGCGGATAAGCATCATCGATCGGCAGCATGATCGGGATGCCGCGCTCTGACCCTACCAGCCAACCCTGCTGGTTCATCGTATCGAAATTGCGGCTGTTCGGATTGACCGTGGCCCAGACTGAAATCATCAGCTTGACACCAAGGCCTTCCAATTCGCTGACCATGCCAGCCGGATCGGGCCAATCCTTGGGATCGAACTGCCATTCACCCATCATAGTCCAATGAAAGAAATCAGCCACGATCACAGAAAGGGGTAAACCTCTGCGTTTGTATTCATGGGCAATCGATAGCAGCTCTTCCTGGGTTTTATAACGCAATTTACACTGCCAGAAACCAGCCCCCCATTCCGGAAGAAGCGGCGCGTGCCCCGTGACATCGGCATACCAGCCCAAAATGCCGGCATAATCGTCCGCTGTGGTGATGGCATAATCGATCTGGCGGGTCGCATTGGCCACCCAACGCGTCAGATCCCGCCCCAATTCAACCCGACCGATGGCGGGGTTATTCCACAGAAAACCATACCCCTGGTTGGACACCAGAAAAGGGATGCTCACCTGGGTGTTGCGCTGCGCCAGTTCGATCACGCAGCCTTTCTGATCAAGAAACCCATGCGTGTGCTGGCCCAGCCCGTATAATCGCTCGCCTTCTTTCGCGAGGAACTTCACCTCAACCTCGTACAAGTCGCCTGATCGGGATTTATAATCTCGCGCAGGTTTTCGGAAGAACAAGAACGGCTCTTCTTCCAGCAGTATTTTCCCGGTCAAGGAATTGGTAAAGACCAAGCGCCCATCTGAAGTAACGTCTGCTCGCATCTGTCCATTCTGGATGGATGCTTTTTCAGGCGATTGAATCGCAATCTGGGCCTGAGGCTGGTCGCCCTCCAACAAAGCTCCCGGCAGATCCCGGATGACTGGCGCATGTGTAGCCCGCACGCGCAGGCCATTATTCCCCCAGGATTGTAAAACCACAGTTTCGTGAGCTTTGGTCCAAACGAGCGTACACCCTTCTTGCTTGAAGAATTCCATCAATGTCCCTCCACATGGTTGAACCGGGTTTATCCAGTTGAACTCACCTGGGTCGATACACAACTGCCCTTCTTGGATAAGCTGAGCACCAACCCGCGGGCCTGGATCGAAGCGTGTTCAAACGCGATTACCATCGCTTCAGAAATTAGCTGAGCCTGATTGGCCGCATCTTCGACCGGCGCAAAAGCTATTATACTGGGGCCTGCCCCCGAAAGGGCGACGGCCATCGCCCCTGCCTGGCGCGCGGACGCAAAGGCTTCTTCCGCGCCAGGGATCAACTTCATACGGAAAGGCTGGTGCAGACGATCTTCCATCACCTTTCCCAGCATGGCTAAGTTTCCATTGCGCAGAGCTTCAATCACAAAAGCAGTCCGGCTTATATTGAAGACCGCATCGCTTAGCGGCACCTCACGTGGCAACACCGCGCGCGCCACCTGGGTTGGAAGATGAATAGCAGGGACCGCCAATGCGACCATCAAGGGCGGTACAGCCATTTGGCTCGCCAGGATGCCCTCACCCAGGATAGTCACCATGGTCAGACCGCCGGATAGTGTGCAGGTCACATTATCTGGGTGGCCATCCAACGCGACCGCCATGCGCAATAACTCTTCTTTAGAAGCCGGTGAACCCAGCAGCGCATTCGCCCCGAGCAAGCCAGCAGCGATAGCGGCGGCGCTCGAACCCAGGCCAGCCCCAATGGGAATATGGTTGTCGCATAAGATAGTCAAGCCGGTTGGGAAAGTGGCGCCCCGTGCTTGATAGAAGCGCATCATCGCCCTGACCACCATATTGCGGTCATCCGCGGAAAGCAAACCGGCCCCTTCACCGCGAATTTTTATATGCAGGCCTTCTCCCTCTTCAATAAAGGTCGCCTGGTTCCACAGGTCCAATGCCAAACCCAGACAGTCAAAACCGGGGCCGAGGTTTGCAGTGGTAGCAGGAACATGAACGGTTACTTGAGTCATGTTATTCTTTCCTTATAATCGCCTTCTCCAGGGTCTGGTAATCTGGCGGAAAAACTTTTGGCCGTGGCATTGAATTTGAAATAATGTCCGGATCCTTCAAACCATGCCCGGTGCAGACTGCCACCACCTGTTTTCCACGCAGATCCAACTTCCCGGCCTGGATCTCATGCGCCAGGCCAGCCAAACCAGCAGCCGAAGCGGGCTCGACCCAGATGCCATTGCTGGCCAGGCGCCGCTGCATGGCCAAAATTTCATCATCCGTCACCGCGATAATGCGCCCATTCGACTGTTCCGCCGCTATAATGGCCTGTTCACCCCGTGCCGGACGGCCAATGCGGATGGCTGTGGCTACAGTCTCGGGTTGATCTACTGGATGTCCCAGCACCAGCGGAGCTGATCCAACCGCCTGAACCCCCAACATCCGCGGCAGACCGCTCCCTTTTAGCTGGTGGTATTGTTGAAAACCCATCCAATAAGAGGTGATGTTTCCTGCGTTGCCAACTGGCAGGCATAACCAATCCGGAGCCTTTCCCAACGTATCGACAATTTCAAACGCGGCTGTCTTCTGTCCTTCCAGCCGGTAAGGATTAAGAGAATTTACCAGGGCAATCGGGTGGTGATCGCTGATCGCCACCACCAGCCTGAGCGCATCATCGAAAGACCCATCGATCTGGAACACCTCAGCCCCATATGCCACCGCACCAGCCAATTTGCCGGCGGCAACTTTTCCCTGAGGAATAATCACAACTGCCCGCAGACCTGCTCGCGCTGCATAAGCCGCCGCGGAAGCAGCGGTATTGCCTGTCGAGGCACAAATCACCGCTTTCGCTCCTCGTCCGGCCGCCTCGCTGATCGCGACTGTCATGCCCCGATCCTTAAAGGAACCGGTCGGATTCAACCCCTCAAACTTAACATACAGCTCAAACCCGTCGCCTAATTCCGCTGCGAGGCGAGGAACCGGGATCAAAGGTGTATCCCCCTCTAGCAACGTTACAGGGAGGGTGTACGCCGGTATATCCAGCAGAGACCGGTAACGTGAAATAACGCCAGTAGATGCCATTCTGACTCCAATAAAAAAATAATTAATTTCTATAAAACTTTAAACCAGGAAAGCCCAAAGTCTGATCTGAACCCCTCCCATCGTCAGCCCGAATCAGACCTGGCCATTTCGGATTGGCCCAACTCTCCATTTTATTTATTTGTTCATTTTACAACAGCCTGAGCTTAAAACGAATTGCAACTTTTCCCCACCTGTGCCCGTCAATTGTCACTTTTTTTATATAACATTTAGGAACTGCTCAGCCATTTCAATTCACCTTAAACACAGACCCTATTCTTCGGGAAGTATTTCGAATTCGGTGGTAATTTCTGCAATACCGCGAATCGTGGCTGCCACAGAACAATACTTTTCCTCGGATAATTGGATTGCCTGTGCCACAGCCTTTTCGTTTAAACCGCGTCCACGCACCACATATTTCAAATTGATCTTGCGATATGGCCACGGTGGATTGGGGTCTTGTTCACCTGTGGCGAAAATTTCTAATAAAGACAATGGCGTGCGTTTTTTTGCCAGGATATCTACCACATCCACTGCAGTACAGGCGGATAAAGCAATCAACAACATTTCAGAAGGTTTGACACCGACCCCTTCCTCGCCGGTAGACAGCACGACTGAATGTTTGGTCGAATCGATGCCAACAAACTGTTTTCCAGTTACCCAACGGACTGTCGTTGTAGCCATGGAATACCTCCAGGTGAACCTGCCACCTTCTTGAATTTAATGATTGATCAATTGGCGAAAGGGGTGATTTCCGAGACCATCATCTTCCCAATTTTACCTGTTTTACCTTAAAAGTGTAAAGAAACCTGAGCTCGTTTTTTCGAGCGGTCTTGACATCCAATATATTTGAGAGATAATAGGAGTTATTAAACATACATCAACAGCCTAGACGGAGAAAAGTAAACCATTGAAGACCGCCAGGGAGGTGTGGGGCATAGACTGGAACCCCTACCCGGTTGGACCCGGTTGAAGTTCTCTCCCGAGCTGCTCAGGTGAACGTCTAAAAAGATCAGTAGTCTGAGCCGCAATCCCAGCGTTATTGGGGACGCCAATCGCCTCACCGGCTGTTGGATACGAGTGGGCAGCAAGGAGTTCCCTTACTGCCAACGAGGGTGGTACCGCGGGTCCATAATCCCGTCCCTTACACGGACGGTTTTTTTATTTAAAACGTCAAAAGGCAGACCCTTCATCATAGCCAACCAGACGATGTTAGAAGGCTTTGCCCGACAAGGAGGAACGAGTTGGAAACATTAAAGAGGTTAGAAGAGATCGAAAAGGCTGGCCTGGATACGCTCCAGCAAGCAGCCGATGAAACGGCCCTACAGGCCTGGAAAGTGACCCACCTCGGGCGCAGCTCTGCGGTGATGACCGTATTTAGCCAGTTGCCCCAACTGCCAAAAGATGAGCGCCCGGCGGTTGGACAGCGCGCCAATCTGGTCAAACAGGCGCTCGAGTCGGCCTATACGATCCGCAGCCAGGCGCTCAAAGAAGCCGCGCTCAATCTGGCGCTCCAGTCTGAGCGGTTGGATGTGACCTTGCCCGGACGCCGTCTCATCCCAGGTCGCCTGCATCTGGAAACGCGCACTCTGCGCGAGGTTTACCGGCTGTTTGGTGAAATGGGTTTCCAGGTTTACCGTTCTCCCGATGTCGAAACGGATGACAACAATTTCGGCCTGCTCAATATCCCTGAATACCATCCGGCGCGCGATATGTGGGATACCTTCCATACCCAGACGCCGGGGGTCGTCTTACGCACCCACACTTCACCGGGTCAGATCCGCGCGATGCGAGAATATGCGCCCGAGCCTATCCGGGTGATCTTACCCGGTATGTGCTACCGCTACGAACAGGTGACGGTACGCGCCGACATTCAGTTTTATCAGGTCGAAGTGCTCGCCGTTGGCCGCCACATCACCTTTGGCAACCTGAAAGGCACGCTGACTGAATTTGCCCGCCGCATGTACGGCGTGGACGTTCGCCTCCGTTTCCGCCCATCCTATTTCCCATTCACCGAGCCCAGCGCAGAGCTGGATGTGGAATGTTTCATCTGTGGTGGATTGGGCTGCCCGGTGTGTAAAAATTCTGGCTGGCTGGAAATATTGGGCTGCGGCATGATCCACCCGGTGGTGCTGCAAAACGGTGGCTACGACCCGCGCGAGTTTTCTGGCTTTGCGGCTGGGATGGGCACCGGGCGTGTTTCAATGTTGCGCCATCGCATCGATGACATTCGCAACCTGTGGCTAAATGACATCCGCTTCTTGGAACAATTCTAGGCCTGCTTGAGGGAGTTTGAACAATGAGAGTACCACTTTCCTGGATTAAAGATTTCGTCGACACCGACTTACCGGTGGAAGAGCTGGCGCGCCTCTTGACGATGGCCGGTTTGGAAGTCGAAAGTATTGAATTGGTAGGGCTGCCATTTCCGAGCAGCGATAAACATGGTTTTAAAATTACCGGCCTTAGCTGGTCGCCTGAAGCTATCGTCGTTGCCCAGGTGGACGAGGTGATGCCGCATCCTAATGCGGACCGGTTGGTATTATGCCGGCTGCAAGATGGATTCAAAGAGCACGTTGTTCTGACCGGTGCGCCAAACCTGTTCCCTTACAAAGGTCTGGGACCTCTGTCCCAACCACTCAAGGTCGCTTACGCGCGTGAAGGCGCCCACCTCTACGATGGTCACCAGCCGGGCCAGGTGCTCACCACCCTCAAACGAACCAAGATCCGCGGCGTCGAATCCTATTCGATGGTGTGCTCAGAAAAAGAGCTGGGCGTTTCCGAAGAGCACGAAGGGGTGATCTTCCTGGACAGCGATGCCCCCACTGGCAAGCCCCTGGTAGATTATATGGGCGATGCAGTCTTTGAAATCAAGATCCTCCCTAATATCATCCAGGATGCCTGTATGTTCGGTGTAGCGCGTGAGATCGCGGCGATGACAGGGAAACCCCTGCACCCGCCAGCCAACCGGGTGCAAGCGGACGGTCCTGCGATCGCGGGTAAAGCGGCTATCCAAATAAACAAGCCTGAACTCAACCCGCGCTTCGTCCTGGGGTTAATCGAAGGGGTCAGTCTCAAGACAAGCCCCTATTGGGTTCAACGCCGACTGCGACTGGCGGGTATGCGCCCGATCAACGCAGTGGTCGATGCAACCAATTATGTGATGCTCGAACTCAATCAGCCCCTGCATGCCTTCGACTACGATGTGCTGCTGGCGCGCGCAGGTGGGCAGGCCCCCACCATTATCACCCGCACGGCCCAACCTGGTGAACGACTGATCACCCTGGATGATGTTGACCGGACCCTCGATCCATTCAGCATGCTGGTCTGCGATACAAAAGGATCGCTTTCTATCGCCGGTGTAATGGGCGGGCAGGAAAGCGAAATCAGCGACGCCACCCGCAACGTCCTTCTAGAAGGGGCATCCTGGAATTTCATCAATATTCGCAAGACCGTCGCAGCGCAGCATCTTCAATCCGAAGCCGCCTTTCGTTTCAGTCGCGGGATCCACCCGGCGCTGGCTCCATGGGGAGTGACCCTCTGCCTGGAATACATGCGCCAGTGGTCCGGTGGCCTGGTTTCGCAGGGTCTGATCGACCACTACCCGCTTCCCGCCGTTGATCCGGAAGTCAGCCTGACCGCCGATGACGTTGAGCGCGGCCTTGGTATCCGTCTACCAATTGAACAGATCGCCGGTATCCTGGAGAAGCTATCCTTTGCCGTCAAAGTGAAAGGCCAGACCATCCAGGCGAAAACACCTTCTTATCGGCTGGATATTGGCGAAGGGGTGATTGGGAAAGCCAACCTTCTCGAAGAAATAGCCCGTATCTTTGGATATGATCAGATCCCCGCCACCCGCCTATCGGATGAACTGCCCCCACAGCGAAATAACCCCGCCCTCGAAAGCGAAGAACGCGTGCGTGATATCCTCGTCAGCCTGGGAATGCAAGAAGTGATCACGTACCGCCTGACCACTCCCGAAAGAGAAGCCCGGCTGCTCCAACCCGGTGCGGCGCAAGATGAGCGTCCCTATATCCGGCTGAAGAACCCGATCACCCCGGAACGGGCGGTGATGCGCCACAGCCTGCTTTCATCTATCATAGAAATCATAGAGCGCAATTATCGTCTGCGCGACCATCTTACCTTGTTCGAAATCGGGCCCGTCTTCTTGCCTGTGGATGGGCAGACGCTTCCAGATGAACCTCGCCGCCTGGCTATTGCCATCACAGGCCTGCGCCAGGCGCCTGATTGGAAAAAAACAGGAGCGGTCACGTACGATTTCTTCGACCTGAAAGGGATCATCGAAGCCCTTTTTGAGTCACTCCACATTTCGGGATTGAGTTACACGCCAGTATCCCATCCGGTTTATCATCCGGGTAAATGCGCCCGGGTGATGGCCGGTGAAACGTATCTGGGCGTATTTGGAGAGCTGCACCCGTTGGTCAAAGAGCGCCTTGACCTGACCTCAGCATCAGTCCTGGCAGCCGAACTGGACCTGGAAGCCCTCTTAGATAAAATTCAGACGCGTTTCACCGTGCGGCCCGTCCCGGCCTATCCACCCGTGTTGGAAGACATCGCCATTATCGTGGATGAAGACCAGCCGGCTGGAGAAGTTGAGGACGCGATCTGGCAGGCAGGCGGTAAAATGCTATCTGGTGTGCGCCTGTTTGACATCTTCAAAGGCGAGCAGGTCGGCGCAGGTAAGAAAAGCCTGGCCTACAACCTCACTTACCAGGCTTACGACCGCACACTGACGGATCAAGAAGCCACCCAGATCCGGAAGCGGGTTGTGCGCCAGCTCGAACAATCGTTCAACGCAAAACTTCGCAGCGATTAATTAAACATTATAAAATATGACCCCCCAAGTTAAAACT
>DAIQPZ010000047.1:0-17034 GCA_036787065.1 Anaerolineaceae bacterium | reverse complement strand
TATTTAGGGAATGCCCTGCTTTGGCTTCCTTTTTTTCCCTTTGACCTGTTTGATTGGCTTGCTCGCCACCTGCCGGGACAGGTGATTGACACCAATATCCGTATGATGGTCAATGTGATATCGGCGCTGCACCTGGGACCGACAGATTCCACTGCCAAGTTGGTTGAGCAATCTCAATCCATTGGAATGGTTGCCTTTGTCGGGATCTTATTGGGGCTGGTCCTGACCTGGACCGCAATCACACGGCGGGCTGACCTGGTTAATGCGGGCCTGGCAGCGGGGACCCTGTTATGGTTAGGCATGGTTGCGGTTGAACTATCCCTTGGGCAACAAATGTTTCCATTACTGGAAGGCGCTGTCTGGCTGTTGGTTTTATTTGGGGCATGGGGCTGGCTGCTGGCGCGCGGGTTGGGCGGCCTGTTTGACGTACCGGTTGAAGCAGCAATAACGGGAATGGCGTCTGAACTAACCTTAAGCGATGCCGGGGTTGGTTCGGCCCTCGACCAGGTCGAAGTCGTTACAGCCGAAATTGCTTCAGCCACTGAAGTTGTTTCTGCTTTAGAAGGAAAGGTCACCACAACGAAGGAGGAGCCAGAGCCGATTTTTAAGGATGCGATAACGCGTCGAAATTTCTTTTACGTCCTGGCTGGAGGTGTGGCCAGCTTGTTTGTGCTTGTGATGGGTTTATTTAATTTTCGACAAGTGGTCAGTCAAGATGGGACAAATCTCATTTCTCCACCCGATACAGGTGCGCAAAATAATAGTCTGACCGGCAGCACCCTTAGGTCTGGGCAAACCACAGGGACACAACCCAGCGATCCCCCACCTTTCCATTACGGGGCTGAAATGACATCTGGACCCGCCGCATCACCTTCATTGGATGTGCTGGCAAAGCGTATTGCGATTGCGCCTGGGACGCGCAATGAGATCACACCTGCCGACCAGTTTTACCGGATCGATATCGATTCGCGTCCTCAACAAATTAATAGCAATACCTGGCAGCTTGTGCTTAAAGGCCTGGTTCAAAAACCGCTCAATCTCAGTCTGGCCGAAATCCGGGCGTTGCCCGCGGTGACACAGGCGGTCACCATGGCCTGTATCTCCAACCCGGTGGGTGGTGATTTGACCAGCACCAATTTCTGGACGGGCGCGCGGCTCAAGGATGTATTGGCTATGGCCGGGTTGATGCCTGGCGCCAGGTTTATTGCGATTACGGCTCAGGATGGCTTTTATGAAGGGATGTCCTTGGATGAGGCGATGGATGAACGGACGCTTCTGGTTTATGCGATGAATGGCGCTCCTCTCACACCTGAGCACGGTTATCCATTGCGCATTTACATCCCAAATCATTATGGGATGAAACAGCCCAAGTGGATTATCCAGATTGAATTAATCGATCACTCCACATCGGGGTATTGGGAAGAACGGGGTTGGTCGCCCACGGCTATCCCTCAGACCACCTCAGTGATTGATACGACTACCGTCGATACAAATGCAATCGCTCAGAATAATGGGGTGATGCCGTTAGGCGGGATTGCCTGGGCTGGAATTCGTGGGATCAGTAAGGTTGAAATATCGATTAACCAGGGTGAATGGGTTACTGCCGAGCTGCGCACGCCAGCATTAAGCCCTTTGAGCTGGGTGCAGTGGCGTTATGATTGGAAGGTGACCCCGGGCGCGCATCAGGTGCAGGTGCGAGCAACGGATGGCAGCAGAGTGTTACAGGTCAGCCAACCCAGCGACCCAAGTCCTGAAGGCGCAACCGGTATTTATGTGGTAGGAATCAGGATATAATAAAAATAAGGTAACTGTTCAGCCATTAGGGGAAAGTTGCCGAATTTGAGGTGTTTGCGCTTACCTAGTAAGCGCAAACACCTCAAATTCGGGCCTTTTTCACATGAGCTTGAGCAGTTACAAAATAAGAATCTATATTATTTCGTCAATGGAGGTGAACTGATGACGACACCTGCTCAATACCAGCATCAATTATCGGGATTTAATTATGATATCCTGGATAAACCTCTGACCTCAAAGGTGGATGCTCAGGCAGCTTTACCTGAAATTGTGGCTTTACAAAATAATTTGTTGCAATTAGAACAGGGGATCAACCTGGAAATGCACGTCATGCGCACCCTATACCAATCAAAACTTGCCGGGGCTGAAGCAGGTAATTCCAGCCGGATTATGGTTTCAGCCAAAAGGCGGGTTGGGAGCAACCAGCGTGCGGGTGAAGAGACTCGCCTGGCGACTGAGCGTGATAAAAAAATTGCTCCTTACCAGGAGCTCAAAAGTCAATTTACCGAACTGTTGACTAAAGTCGAAGCAGCGCGCAGCGCAGCGGAAAAACTGGCCGTCTAGGTTTTGTTTTTATCCGAATATGGAAAAGGCGTTGGCAGACTATAACTGCCGGCGCCTTTTTCTTATCCATGCCCCTTGATCCTCAGCCAACTGGGATGAGCAATTCTGAAAAAGTCTCAGGCAGGCATTTACCCGAATGGAACTCTATGGCTCATATTGTCGTCATGAGGTTAAGACAGCAAGTTAATGAGAAAGGAAATTAAGATGGACTCAATCTTATGCCGTACGTTTATGATGGGTTTGATTTTAGGATTAACCGCCTGCAGCGGTTTCCCGTCAGCGGCCTCAAACCCTGGGTTGGTCCAGTCCAAAGCCGCACGCATCACTCAGGAAGATGTACCCGTGTCGGATACCACCGCGCTGGTGCAAGGTAACAGCCAGTTTGCCTTTGACGTATATCAGTCGCTCAAGGATCAATCTGGCAATCTGTTCTTTTCACCATACAGCTTAACTCAGGCCCTGGCGATGACTTATGCCGGTGCGAATGGTAAAACTCAACAGCAGATGGCTGGCGCCCTCCATTTTAGCCTCCCCGACAACCGCCTGCATGCCACACTGAATGCCCTGGATGTAGGATTGGCAGCCATGGGAGATACCCAGAACGACCAGAGCAGTTTCAAGCTTTCAGTAGTTAATGCCCTTTGGGGACAGGTGGGCTATCCATTTCTCCCGGATTACCTGGATGTATTGAGCAAATATTATGGCAGTGGGGTGCACACGCTGGATTTCAATAAGGCTCCGGAAGTTTCTCGCCAGGCAATCAACGCCTGGGTCAGCCAGCAGACCAACCAGCGCATCCAGGACCTGATCGCACAAGGGGTTATTACTCCGGACACACGCATGGTGCTGACCAATGCCATCTATTTCAAGGCCGCCTGGCAAAAAGCTTTCGAAAAAAACCAGACCGCGGATGGTCCTTTCTTCATTTCGAATGACAGCGCTGTTCAGGCGCCCATGATGCACCAGCAATCGATGGCTGGCTATCTAAAAGAAAACGGCGTCCAGGTGGTCGAGTTGCCATACACCAATCCGGATTTTTCAATGGTTATCATCATGCCGGATACGGATACGTTTCGACAATTTGAGGGGTCAATGGATGCCAGTAAAACCGCGGCTCTGATTCAGGCTATAAAACCGGTAGAGGTAGACCTGACCTTGCCGAAATTCAAATTTGATGACAGCTTTAGCCTGGTAAAAAGCCTGCAAGGGTTAGGGATGACGGATGCCTTCGCGCCTGGGGTGGCAGATTTCAGTAAAATCGACAGTGGAAAAGGCCAATTGTTTATCCAGGATGTCCTTCACAAGGCTTTCATTTCTGTTGACGAACAGGGCACTGAAGCGGCTGCCGCCACCGGGGTGGTGGTTGGGACAACCGCCATGCCCGCAGATAGCGTCAAGGTGGTGATCGACCATCCCTTCCTATTCTTGATCCGCGATAAACAATCTGGGGCAATCCTCTTCATCGGTCGGGTGGTCAATCCGAAGTAAAAATGTTAATGTAGAGGCAGATAAACCTGAAGGGCCCCATTATGAGGTGAGGTTCTTCAGGTTTTGAGTTTAATTTTTTATTTTACCAAATTCTTGATCTTGATCACCATCGCGCTGGTCTCCGCGGGTGTCAAAGATCCAAACTCGATATCGAAATGGAAAACAGCGCCGCCTTCAAGGGTTTTTAAGTTACCCTTGGCTTTTTCGGCTGAATATCCTTCGGGTTCAGCCGTGGCCGGCAGAACCAACCCAAGCGCATCCTGATCTGGAGTGCGGCAGATCCAGCGAACGCCCTTAACCAGCTCGGTAGGGCGATGGCGGATATAATCGGCGCTCCCATCCGGAAGCACCTGCATGCTGTGGGCCCATCCCTCAGAGTCGGCCAGGTAATCGATGTAAAACACAATTTCAGGATCGAAAGCCAGGTCAGGAGACAGGAGATGGTGCTTTTCGGGATGGCGCTTGAGGTCTTCGATGAATTCAACATACCCCGGTTTGGGATGAATGTGAGATGGGATGCTGGTGCGCACCCGAACGTGTTCAGGTGTGGCACATGCACTGTAAACCAGTTGGCTGCCGTTTACTGGCTTGAAATTAATGTGCGCCAGGTACATCAGGTCCATCCCAGTCTTTTTCAAGTTGGTGATGTTCATTGAAAGCCGGGCACGGGTTTTCCCCGCGCAAAGCTTGACCATTGGCTCGGCCAGGTAATTCGTATTGAACGCGACGGTATGCTGGAAAGCGCCGCCCAGGCCGATAGTGTCACCATCTTCATCGGAACCGACCACCAGGTAAGCTATTTG
Source organism: Anaerolineaceae bacterium (assembly GCA_036787065.1). Taxonomy (GTDB): domain Bacteria; phylum Chloroflexota; class Anaerolineae; order Anaerolineales; family Anaerolineaceae; genus JAJYIW01. The sequence continues at coordinate 12,385 of DAIQPZ010000047.1, read as the reverse complement.
GTATGGGGCATTGGGCAGTTCTCCATGAAGAGGGTGGGTATCTTCGCGGGTAGGCACCCCCATGGCGGTGGCGCCGCAGTGGATCAAAAATCCACCATAGGTTTCAAGGTACGTGCGGGTTGGGTTGGGTTGGGAAAACATTGAGCGCATGGTCAGGTCGCGGCCAGCGAAGCGGGCTGTCCAGATTTGTTGGCCCTGGAAAGGCAGCATAACCAATTCACTCGCCTCATTTTTAATACGCACTGCGCAGACGCCGCGCTCAAAGATAAATGTCGATGCAGATAGAGATCCAGCCTGGACCAGGATTTTCTCCTTTTCTGAAAAGGAAGATGGGGTGAGAAAAATGGTGGTATTGGCCATGTCAATAATTCCTTCCTACATATAGAGGGTGTGTGTTTCCAACGAATTCAGATTGGCAAATGAGAAGTGTTCGGTTTTTGCCAAATGATCAACACAGCTTAGTGGGTCATTGGGAATTGCCGTGGTGAATCCCTAAAATGCGGCCCATTCCACGGGTATTCCTGGAGAACCAGCTTAATTGTACATCCAAGTCGATGATAAAATGGTGATTGGCTGAGAATAACTTTTATTTTTCCATGTGTTATCCCCAACCGGTCGCGAAAATATCCATCAACAAGGAGAAAAAGCTCATGGCACTGACTGAAGGCTGGAAACGCCGCCTGGAAGGCTGGCAGAAGGCGATTACGGACAGCGTATATTTCCCGTTGGGCGGGATCGTCTTAAACGGTTTTATTACCAAGGAACAACTGACGCCGAAGGAAGCTGTGGCGAGGGACTTTAAACCCATGCCGGTTGGAACGGCTTGGGGAGCGAAATGGGAATATGGCTGGTTCAAAGGCAGTGTGGTCCTTCCTGAGGTTGCCCAGGGCCGGAGAATCGTCGCGGTGCTGGATGTGGGCGATGAGAGTGTGGTGTGGGTCAATGGCAAAGAAATCGGGGCAATTGATTTCGGTCACAAGGAAATTACATTAACCCCCGATGGCAAGGCTGGCGAGCGCTTTGACATATTGCTCGAGAGTTATGCCGGTCACGGCCCGCGCGAAGCGGGGGGTGGTCCAGTTATTTTTGGGCAAGAAACCATTCCAGAACCGGGCCCTACCCAGGCGTTGATCAAAAACGTCACATTTGGCGTCTGGCGCGAAGAAGTCTTCCAATTAGCGATTGATTTTATAACCTTGCTGGAAGCGCGTAATAGTATGGATCAAAACTCGCTGCGTGTGGCGGAAATTGACCGCGGTTTGATGGATGCGTCTTATGTGATCGATATGGAGCTGCCAGAAGCCGAAATGCTTGAAACGGTGAAAGCCGGTCGAGCGGGGCTGAAGCCCTTGCTAGAATGCACCAACGGCTCAACGGCGCCTATCTTTTATACTTTTGGTCATGCGCACCTGGATGTGGAGTGGTTGTGGCCGTTGGCGGAAACCGAGCGAAAAATGGGCCGCACCGTGGGCACCCAGTTGACCTTGATGGAAGAATATCCAGAATATAAATACTTGCAAAGCCAGCCGCACATTATGCGCATGCTGAAAAATCGCTATCCGGATGTGTACGAACGTTTCAAGGCAGCGGTCAAATCTGGAAATATTATCATTGAAGGGGGCATGTGGGTCGAGGCCGACACCAATATCACCAGTGGTGAAAGCCTGATCAGACAGTTCATCCATGGTAAGCGTTATATGCAGGATGAATTTGGGGTGGACAGCCGGGTGCTGTGGCTGCCGGACGTGTTCGGTTATTCGGGAGCGCTTCCCCAAATAATGGCCGGCTGTGGCATTATGGGTTTCATGACTTCCAAGATCTTCTGGATTTATAACGGTGGGGATCCCTTCCCATACAATAACTTCACCTGGGAAGGCATCGATGGCACGGGTGTTTTGGCTCACCTGTATAACGGTTATGGCCATTTCCCTTCACCAGCAGATATGCTTGAAGCCTGGAACACGCGTAACCAGCGCAATGACATTTCGTCCCTGGTACATCCCATCGGGTGGGGTGATGGCGGCGGCGGCGCAAGTCGGGAGCACCTGGAATTTTTACGCCGGGCGCGTGATTTTGAAGGCGTTCCCAAAGTGCGTTGGGCTGGCCCGGTGGAATACTTCCAGGACATGCAGGCCAAAGGCCCATTAACCAACCGATACGTGGGTGAATTGTATTTTCAGAACCATCGCGGCACGTACACCACCCAGGCGAAAACCAAGAAGGGCAACCGTAACAGCGAGTTCGTTTTACGTGAAGCTGAAATGTGGGGCGTGGCTGCCCGTGCCTTGAAGGGATTTGCTTTCAGCGCGCAGACCCTGGATGAAGCCTGGAAGACCGTTTTACTGCACCAGTTCCACGACGCCCTGCCGGGCTCTTCGATCCATCGTGTGTATGAAGAGATCGAGCGTGACCATGCGGCTGTGATTGCCGAGGCGCGTCACCTGGCCGAACAGGCCGCCTCTCAATTCGCAACCGGATCGGTGTCCGGCGCCACCGCTTTCAATTCACTCTCCTGGCCGCGCACAGCGCTGGTGGTACTGCCCGATGGCGCTACTGCGGGCGGCCCGCTGCAAAAGATCGGCAGCAAAACCCTGGTGGAAGTGGATTTACCGGCCTGTGGTTGGAGTCCCCTGCCACAAATCAGCCAGGTTGTTGAAAAGCCTGGTCATTCGCTTCTCAAAGCTACCCCACGTTCTCTGGAAAATGACTATCTCCATGTGGACTTCAATGATCTGGGTGAAATCACCAGCCTGGTGGATAAGGTGACCGGCCGGGAGACCGCGGCAGGCCCATTAAACAGCTTTAAAATGTATAAGGATGTTCCTTCCTGGTTTGATGCCTGGGATATTGATGTTCAGTATCAGCAGTCGCCAGTTGACCTGCTGGATGAGGCCAGCCTGACTCTTGAAACCGCCGGCCCACTGGTGGCCAAGTTAAAGCTGACCCGGGCTTTATCTGCCCAATCTCACCTTACCCAGATCATCAGCCTGCGCCGTGGCCGCCGCCGGATCGATTTTGAGACGACTGTGGAATGGCAGGAAAGCCACAAGCTTTTAAAGGTGGCTTTCCCCGTGACGATCCATTCGGATGAAGCCATCCACGAAATCCAGTTTGGCCATATCCACCGGCCTAACCATGCTTCCCGACTTTTCGACGCAGATCGCTTCGAAGTGAGCAATCATAAATGGTCGGCTCTGGCGGAAGCCAACCGGGGGGTAGCCGTATTGAACGACTCAAAGTATGGGTTGAATGTGGTGGGAAACACGATCAACCTGACTCTGTTGAAATCAGCTTTGGCTCCCGATATGACTGCGGATAAGGGTACCCAGACTTTCACATATGCGCTTTATCCCTGGAATGGGAGCCTGGCAGAGAGCGATGTGGTCAAGGAAGCCTACGACCTCAACGTGCCGGCCATGGTGGTGAAAGGCTCAGCCAGCCAGGAGGTTTCTCTCTTCTCGCTAGATGCGGATAACGTGATCATCGAAACAGTGAAGCCGGCAGAAGATGGCAGCTCAAGGCTTGTGGTCCGTTTATATGAAGCCATGCACATGACCACGGCTTGCCAACTGATGATCAACCTTCCGGTCAAGCGTGGTGTCTTGACCGACATGCTGGAAAATACGCTGACCGATCTACCCATCTCGAACGGGTGTGTCGCGTTAACTTTCCATCCATTCGAGATCAAGACCTTGGCGTTTGATCTATAATGAATTGAAGCTAAACTGCTCAGGATCGTGTGAAAAAGCTTTGGATTTAGGTGTTTGCGCTTACTTGGTACGCGCAAACATCTCAAATCCGGCAACTTTCATTTCGGAGCTGAGAAGTTAACAGAAGAGACGATTTAGATCAGGAGGCAATCATGCAATACCGGCAGCTTGGAAAAACCGGTTTAAAGATAAGTGAAATTGGTTATGGCGCCTGGGGTATCGGTGGCGGTTGGGGTCCGAAGGATGACGACACCGCGCTAGAGTCGCTGCGCAAGGCATTTGAGCTTGGGGTCAATTTCTACGACACTGCGCTGGCCTATGGAGAGGGTCACAGTGAGGCGCTGATTGCCAGGGCTTTCAAACATGACCGGCAGGCTATCGTCATTGCCAGCAAAATTCCTCCTAAAACAGGCTATTGGCCGGCCAGACCGACCGATCGCCTTGAGGATATCTTTCCAGTCGATTGGATTATCCAGTGTACTGAGAAAAGTTTGAAAAACTTGCAGACAGACTGCCTGGACCTCCAGCAGTTGCATGCCTGGTCAGATCATTATACCCATCAAGCCGAATGGCATGAGGCTTTGGAGACCTTGAAGAAGCAGGGGAAAATCCGCGCTTACGGTGTGTCTGCGAACGATTGGGATCCTTATGGGGCAGTCAACCTGGTGAAGGCTGATCTGGTGGACAGCGTTCAAGTCATCTACAATATCTTTGAGCAGCGGCCTGAAGAACAACTTCTTCCGGCCGCGCTTGAACACCAGGTGGGCATCCTGGCGCGTGTGCCTTTTGAAGAAGGCCTGCTTTCAGGCGCGATCAGGCCGGGTCACCGATTCGCGGCGGGCGATTGGCGGGCCGACTGGCTGACCCCTGAACGCCTCGAAGAGGCTGGACGGCGGGTGGAAGCGCTCAAGGTTTTCCTGGCCGAAGACCGCCCGAACCTGGCGATCCTGGCTTTGAAGTTCATCCTCAGCCATCCCGCGGTAACCGCGACCATCCCGGGAATGCGTACAACCGCGCATGTTAAAGAAGATGTGGCTGCTTCAGATGGAAAACTGCTGGATGCAGAAACCCTTAACTCATTAAAAAAGCATGCGTTTGCACATGGGTGGGCTTACCCCTGGAGTTGATAATGACGGAGAACCAGACCAACCAATTTTACCTTGGGCGGATTTTTGACCCGGTTCAGAGAAAACTGACTGACCATTCGCTCACCTATGATTCAGCCGATCTGACCACTCACGGTGTGGTAGTGGGAATGACTGGATCGGGTAAAACCGGTTTGTGCATTGCCATGCTTGAAGAAGCGGCTCTGGCAGGTATTCCGGCGATCCTGATCGATCCAAAAGGCGATTTAACCAACTTACTGCTCCATTTTCCACGGTTGGCGCCTGAAGATTTCCAGCCATGGGTTGACGCGGATACTGCTCGCCGCCTGGGCAAGACGGTGCAGACTGCGGCGCAAGATGCGTCTGCCAGTTGGCGGCAGGGCCTGGCTGAGTGGGGTATTACTCCGGATCGCGTGGCCGCACTGGCGCAGGCCGTGAATTATACGATCTACACACCTGGCTCCGATGCTGGCGAAATGGTCAGCATTCTGGCTTCGCTGGCATGCCCAGCGATTCCGTGGGAAGGCAACCGTGAGGTGCTGCGAGAAAAAATCTCCAGCACGGTCACCGCCCTGCTCAGCGTGGTGGGCTTTGAGGCTGTTGATCCGGTGCGTTCGCGAGAGCACATTTTGTTGTCGAATATCTTTGAATTTGCGTGGAGCCAGAAGAAGGATCTGGATTTATCTGAGCTGATCTTGCAAACCCAAACCCCTCCCTTTCCGAAGTTGGGGGTTTTCCCGGTTGAAACTTTCTTCCCGGAAAAGGATCGTTTTGACCTGGCCATGCGGCTTAATAATTTTCTGGCTGCGCCGGTTTTTCAAAGCTGGCTTGAAGGCCAGCCACTGGATATCGCCAGCCTGCTGTATGGATCCGACCAGAAACCACGCCACAGCGTTTTTTACATGTCCCATTTGAGCGATGCCGAGCGTATGTTTTTTACCACGCTGCTGTTTTCCAGCGTGGAAACCTGGATGCGCACCCAGAGCGGTACAAGCGGGCTGCGGGCGTTGGTTTACTTCGATGAGATCGCCGGTTACCTTCCGCCGGTCAATAATCCACCCTCTAAACCTGTGATCTTGCGCATGTTAAAACAGGCACGCGCGTATGGGGTGGGGCTGCTGCTGGCCAGTCAAAACCCGGTGGATTTGGATTATAAGGCCCTGGCCAATGCCGGCACCTGGATGATCGGTAAATTGCAGACCGAGCAGGATAAAGAGCGTTTGCTGGACGGCCTGTCTGGCGCGGGCAGCAACCTTGACCGGGGACAGTACAGCCAGCTTATCTCGGGCTTGGAGAAGCGCCAATTTTTGCTGCATAATGTCCACCAGGATCAACCGGTGATTTTCCAATCCCGTTGGACGATGAATTATCTGGCCGGCCCAATGACCCGAGCACAGATCCCAGCATTAAATAATCTGGCAAAACAATCCACCTTGATTAAGGGGGCGCCATCAGTTTTTCAAACGACCACCGGACAGGTTGCGCCAGTGGCGATTGCGGTTCCTGCCGCGGCAACCGCAGCCTCCGACAAACCGGCATCGATCAGTTCTGCCACCCGGCCAACCGTGCCCTCCGGGATTTATGAATACTTCATGCCCTATGACGTCACTTTTTCCCAGGCGTTACAGGCTGCGAAGCAGGTGCTCCCAGCCGGTGCGCCTGCCCCACTTTATCTTTACCGGCCGGCTCTGATTGCCCAGACCAGGGTGCGATATCTGGACCGGCGGTATAACCTGGATTCAGAACAGGTACGTACGGCACTGGTTCGCACCCTCGACCGCCGTGGCATTGTGCACTGGGATACCACGCCGTTCCGCCCGCTGGATGCCCAGAAGGTACAGGCTGAAGGGCTTTCGATGGCTCGTTATGCCAGCCTGGATGCTCCGTTTTCGGATGCAAAGGTTTTAGCCAACTTGCAAAAGGACTACCAGGACTGGAGTTATCGCACCAGCACCTTGCATTTAAAGGTCAATACCTCCTTGAAAATATTTGGCGTTTCAGATAGCACCACGGGCGAATTCCGCGACCGCTGTAGTGAGGCCGCTCGGGCCGGGCGGGATGGGGAGCTGGCGAAGGTTAATGCATCTTTTGACAGCAAAGAATCGGCCTTAAACGACAAGTTAATACGGCTTAATCAACAACTGCGCCAGGATCAGGAACAGGTGGATGGGCGCAAACGGGAAGAATTAGGAAAGGATGTGGAGAATATTGTTAATCTGTTTTCAAAGCGCAGAACGAGTGTATCAAGCTCATTATCCAAGCATCGTTTGACCGATGGAGCCAAGGCCAGAATGGAAGTCGATCAACAGGCCTTTACGGGTCTGCAGGGCCAACTGGCTGAAATGGAGCGCGCACGCCAGCAAGCGGTCAAGGATGTCAGTGATCGCTGGGCCGGTTTGGTGGATGACGTCAGCGAGATCCCGATTACCCCATCAAAAAAAGATATTTACCTTGAGTTGTTTGGTGTGATCTGGCTGCCTTATTACGTGATCCAGCTCTTTACACTTATCGAACTGGCCGGTTTTTCGATTTGATGTGATCGTACAAACGGAGATTGTGGCGCTGGTTCAGTTCAACTCATTTCCTGCCTGCCGGATAAAGCGCGCAGGAGGGTGTTCTGGTCAGCGTATTCCAGATCGCCGCCGACCGGCAGCCCGCGCGCAAGGCGGGTAATGCGTAGACCTAATGGCAGCATTTGCTGCCGAATATAAAGCGCCGTGGCATCTCCTTCCATGCTCGGGTTGGTCGCCAGGATAATTTCCTCGATCATCCCCGATTTGACCCGTTCAAGCAGGGGGCGTATTTTTAGATCGTCAGGGCCAATCCCCTCGATGGGTGAAAGCACACCATGCAAGACGTGATATCTTCCATGGAAACCTCCGGTTCGTTCGAGCACCAGGACGTCCAGAGGTTCTTCAACCACGCACAATGAATGTTCGTCACGCTGCGGATTGGAGCAGATATCGCACAACGGCTGCTCTGCCAGGGTGATATTGAAACATACCTGGCAGAAACCCGTATCGCGTTTTAGACCCTGAAGCGCTTCTGCCAGCCGGGTGGAGGCATCTTCGGTTGCATTTAATAAATAAAAGGCCAGCCGGGAGGCCGTTTTAGGGCCGATCCCGGGCAGGCGTTCAAAGGCGTCAATTACTATCTGAACTGGTTCGGGGAGTCCCGGCATGGTTATAATCCCAGGCCCATGCCACTTAATCCACCGGCCAGCGGTCCCATGCGCTCGGCCGCCAGATCGCGCGATTTTTCGAGCGCCAGGTTGATCCCGCTCAACAGCATGTCTTGGAGCATTTCCGCATCTGCATCTTTGAGCATATCCGGATCGATCGTGATCGCCTTGCAATTTTGATCGCCCGTCATGGTGATTTTGATCGCGCCTCCGCCAACCGTGATCGTGACGGTCTCTTCAGCCAGTTTGGCCTGGGTTTCCGCCATTTGTTCCTGCATCTTCTGGATTTGCTGCATCATGCCTCCCCCTCCAGGAGCTTTATTGCCGCCTACCGGGCGGTTAAATCCTTTTGCCATGATAACCTCCAAACATTAGGGTACGTTTAATGAATGTCTACGATCTCCCCGCCCAAATCACGCAAGACGGTGCTGACCATTCCATCATTTTCAACTTCCATATCCGGTGGCAGACCGCCTGCCTTACCGGTTGTTATAATACATCTTACTTGCAGGTCCACACCCAGGACCTGATTAATCGCCTGGCGAGTCAATGCCAGATTATCACCCATTTCCATTTTAGATTTCAAAACTTCGGTCGCAAAGCCCAATAATAACCCCCCATCTTTAAATCCCAAGGGATGGCAAGAGTTTAGCAGCCCGTCTACCTGGCTTTTGCGTTTACGCACCACATCGCGTATCTTTTTCCAGTTTTGAACGATGGCCTGCAGGCTGATGCCCGCGGCGGGTGGGGGGGGCGAAGGCGCGATCTCGACCTTATATGCTGAAGGTTCATTGGCGGGCGTCGGCACTCCCTCTTTAACCATGGGCGCGGGTTCATCTCGAGTGTGGCTGGATGGTTGGACGGTTTGTGCTGGATGTTTGCTCTCGGTCGAAAGAGGCTTTTTGTGTGACAATTCGCCCGGCGAAGCTACCGGTAAGTTCTGGGTGGGTGAGGAATGAGGCCGGTTTTGAGATGGGGGATTGAGCGATGCAGCCGGCGCCAAAACAGGTGAATGCGGCGTGATCACTTCGGCGAAGGCCAACTCCAGGGCCAGGCCAGGGTGCCAACTGCTGCGCTGGTCTGAGGTCGCGCTATTAAAAGTGCGCAGTGTCTCCAGTAAAACGGGCAGCTCAAATATCTGGGCGTGCCGGGCCATTTGAGCGCGTTGTTCCTGGGTAGCTTCTATCTGATCGGGGTTGCCCATTTTAATGAGCAAAAGGTTGCGCATATAATCGACGGTTTGCCGGCCAAATTGGCGTGGATCGCTGCCAGCATCGAGAGCATGGTGGATCAGGTTAAATCCAACCGCCGGTTGACGGTCCAGGATCGCGTCAACCAGCTCTACCACCACCTGGTTTGTGGCTGCACCCAGCATAGACTGGGCCAGATTCAAGTCGATTGGCTTTCCCGAAGAGGCGAGTTGATCGAGTAATGAAATGGCATCTCTCAGGCTGCCTGTGGCCTGGCGCGCAATCAGGGTGAGGGCATCGGCGTCAATGGACAGATTTTCCTGCGAAGATATGATTTTTAACCGTGAAGTGATTTCATTAACGGGGATGCGCCTGAATTCATGCCGTTGGCAGCGCGAAAGCACCGTGGCCGGGATCTTATGGATTTCGGTGGTGGCCAGGATAAAGATGGCGTGCGGCGGTGGTTCCTCCAGCGTCTTCAACAGGGCATTGAAAGCGGCTGTCGACAGCATATGAACTTCATCGATGATGTAAACCTTAAACCTCCCCTGAGATGGGGAAAAATTGATTTTGTCGCGCAGATCGCGCACGTCCTCAACGCTTGTGTTTGATGCTGCGTCGATCTCGATCAGATCAAGGAAACGCCCTTCATTAACTGCCAGGCAATGGCTGCATTGGTTGCAGGGCCGATTGGCTGGATTGGTCGCCTCGCAGTTGACTGCTTTGGCTAATAGCCGCGCGGTGGTTGTCTTCCCAGTACCGCGCGGACCGGCGAAAAGATAAGCATGCGCGACCCGATCGGTGGCGACGGCGTTTATCAGGGTCTGGATGATGTGCTCCTGCCCGACAACTTCATCCCAAAGCTGTGGGCGCCATTTACGATAAAATGCTAGTGACATGATTATGGTATCTTATAAGAGGCGCGGGGTTTACCTTGATCATCAAACAATGAGGCCGTTTGACCTTTCTGCCATACGGGAGCCTCACGTCCCCAATAAAGGTCGATCACCGTGTTATTTCCGGCGCTTGTGTGTACCTGGACAGCCCCATTTTTGTTCAATGTCAGCTCAGGGAATGTATATACATCCCCTTGATCGTCTTGCAGGCGCCAGTTGGTCAATAGAATGCTTCCTTCGCTGTGGCTTTTGATTAATACGGTTTCATCTGCCAGATTACCCGGCGCCAAAACACTATCTACGACGACGATCGCCTGGTCCGCTGAGATTGGGGCGCTGCCCGATTGAGCCGTGGGCAAAGGGGTTAAGGACGTGCTATCCTGGGTCGGCGCGGTTTGCGGGGTCACGGCAGATGTGGGGACGGTTATACTCGCTGGTATGGGATGAGCGAGATCCCATGCGTTGAGAACGATCAAAGTGGTACCCGCGGAGACGACGATATTTAATAGCAAAAAGACAAATACACGTTTCCATTGGCTCATGGCTTGTTTTCCCTATTGATGGAATCATAGCACAGATTTAAAGGGTTGGTCGAATGGAATGTGGTGCCTCTTTAGGAATTTCCATGGTAAATTCCATTCCACGGGAAATCCTGAAGAACGATTGTGATTAAATTACAGGTCGATTATGGCCAACGTATAAAGGGCTTGGCGCCATTAAACTGACCAGTTTAATGGTTGACCATCGCGGGTATAAAGTGTTTCATCACGCAGCCGGGCTTATACACGGCATCTGAAGTGGTTACGCCGGGTAGTTTTCTGCTACCAGACCAAGCAGTTTTAAGATGTGGTGGGTGTGGTCGCGTTCGTGCCAGAGGGCGCGGCGCAAGAGTTTACGTGGGCTCCAAAATTCACCATCTTTACCGCATACATGCTTAACGCCAACCAACGAGGGCAGTTGGTGGCGTAACTCACCCCGAACGGATTCGAGATTTGCGAATGTGGCAGACTTGAGCGCCTGTTTGGGATGATCCATGTCGAGCGTGCCAAGGTACCAGGCTTCGATGCCATTTTCAAGGCCAACGAAGATCAACATGAATTGGGATTAGCGTTCAGAAGATTTAAATCCCAAGATGCTCAGCAAGCCAAATATAACCACAACCAGTGCGACGACGATATAGACCATTCCCATAGCACTTCTCCCTTTGTCCAACTCGCAAGACAGCTAAGACTCGTTTTGGGTTTTTCGACCACTCCGGCGTGAGTGGGTGGCGTGGGTGACGGAGCGTCACGTTAACCAAAACGAAGTTTCTATTTAGATATAACCCAAAACCTGGCACTTTGTTCCTCAATATATAAGGATTGGGCCAAAGCAAACCAGGCATAAAAGGTTTGGGCTGTGATGGTTGGCAGGCAGGTATAAAATACCGTAAGCCAGGCTCACAGCTTTAATTCGAAGCGCATATGAAGGGGCATTTAAAAAAACGGTTAAACCAAAGGGACTTTCAAATGCATCCCCCACGATGCGCATCGGCAAGTGTAATCATTCATTACCCGTAACTGCTCAGCCGCGCGAAGAATGATGCCTCAAATTCGGGTCTTTTTCACATGGCCTATTAGTTACCATAACCCTAATTATATAACATATTTGTTCTATTGGTACAATTATTAACTTGTTTTTAAAAGGTTCCACCCCTAATCTGAGAAAACCGGCAGATGCCCCAAAGATATAATATCGGACCATTTTGCACGCTCACCTTCTGTGAGGATGGCCGCTTCAGCAGTGACCTTTGCCCCGGCGTGCTGCATAATCAGCCGCATACCCTGGAGGGTTGAACCGGTTGAGATTACATCATCCATAATGACCACCGATTTGCCCTTGACCAATTCACGGTCTTTTTCGTCCAGGTACAGAGTTTGCGGCTGTCCGGTGGTAATCGATAGGGTTTCTGCCTGAAGAGCTTCCCCCATGTAAGGTTTATAGGATTTACGCAAAATGACGTACGGTTTTTTTGTTTCCAAGGATAGCGCGTAAGCCAGAGGAATACTTTTTGTCTCAGCCGTTACCAGTACATCGTAGTAAATGGTATTGAGCTTTTCTGCCAGGGCATGCGCACAGCATTGCACCAATTCGGTGTCTCCCAGGATATTGAGAATGGCAATTCTCAAGCCTGGTTTGATTTCGAACAGGCGCAGCTCGCGGTGGATTCCAGCGATATCAATTGAGTAAGTTTGGTAGGCGGGTGTCATCTAATATCCTCCAAAATAAAATAAAGTGAATTATAAAATAAAAACCCGTTCTT
>DAIQPZ010000165.1:0-6017 GCA_036787065.1 Anaerolineaceae bacterium | reverse complement strand
GTTTCAAGTATATAGCGGTAATCCCGGTAGGAAACTTTCAAATTTAGGGTACTGAAATCAGCATCTTCAGGGTAATACCTGCACTTTTGCACTTGAAATACAACAACCATAAACAGTGAGAGATTAGTGGTATTGGTCATGACCGTCTGAGTGACATTCATGAAATATTCCAATCCCCAGAATTGTTTGGCATCCCTAAAATTAAACTCAATATGCTTTTTAAGAGTCAAGGCTACTAATATTAGGTCACATTGTTAAAACTGCAAAAGCAATGATTTTTTAGTTGTAATAATTGCTATAATGACAATAAGAGAAAAACATACCTACAAGAAAGGATTTTTAGAATTTTTCGAAATTTAACTTAACCAATAAACCAGGCGGATTCTTACTCTTGCGCTAGTAAAAGCGATTATGTCAAACCCGGAGTACATTCCTTTTAAGTATGGAGCAACCGCGCATTTCCCCGCTAAGAAACAGGGTAAGTCCGATATTGTCATGATCGATATCAGTCCACACCCTATCATTTATTCTAGGGCTTTATGCACAGCCCGATTGGATAAGAAATTAGCCGAAAACGATGTTTATCTCAGTATATGCAGACGCGTTTGTGAAGAGCGGTGCCCTGTTAGAACACATTCTCAAATCAATGTAATTTGTAAAAGATTGACTTCCTTAAGAGCTATAGCAAAAACCGAAGATAGTTCAGAATTAGATGTCGATAAGTGGTCTGAAGTATTAAGTTTAAGTTTATGCAGACCAGTATTGTACTGACAACATAATTGGCGAAGGTATTGTTTGAATCATCAATTCTATTTTTGATGGGATCAAACTCCGCCTGGAAGCCATGCTCACGCGAACTCTGGAACAGGTTCCAAAGCTAAATATGTTTCACGTGAAACAATTTCAACCCCTTCAGATAGGATACTGTTGGCGAATTCCTAAATAAATCCTCTCTCATCATCCCGGCCTTCTTCTACCCTAAATCAGGGGAAAGAAGAAGGAGTTATGGTGTCTGGTGTTACCAGTTTCTGACCCTTCCCTTTAGGGAAGGGCAGGGTTAGGTGGGTTAGGTCAGCAATTGTGAGCTATTCATAACGTCAGGCGTCACATTTTCTAATTCGCTAATCGTATCAGATATGTGAAACCATGATTGAAATTGATGGTTTATTGGTTGATTGGTTGAAGACGGTGGTCAGGTCCTGCGCTGCGCGCTAATCCAATTCCTGCTGACCAACCAGGCCTTTGCCATCGACCGCATTCGCGCGGGCCGCGAGAAACCCGGTCTCATGACCCAGCATCTGCTCACCAACGCCGCCGTCATCCAGGCTATCCTGCCAGTCCACATCACCATTGATGGTGCGGTTGGCCAGCCTGCCGGCGTCATCATCATCGCCAGTTAAGCTGGTTTTTCCTCTTCCCACGATCCAGAGGTGTAGCGCGGGTCGACCAGGTCCCACACGCCAGCCAACACCATCATGATCCCTTGTATGCGGTGCGGTTTGACGCCATAGACCCCATTTTCTTCATAGATAAGGTCTGCCAGCAGGAGGGGTTTGAGGTGGTGGTAGATCAGCCCGGTGCTGTGGGCCTCCAAGACATCAACTAACTGCACGACCGTCATGGGCTGCTTGAGTAATGCCAGTACGATCCCCAACCGCTGGCTGTTACCGATCGAAGCGAGGACCTTCTCGACCCTACGCTGATTGTTCAAGGTTAACAAATAATCGGTCTGGATCGCCATAGCCCAGATCGACTGCCGTCCGCAGGATTCAAACGTCCCCGCGTAAGCCACGCCGCCGGTTTCGTGTGTCGCGTCGGTAAATGCGACCAGTTGGTTGCGTAGTTGGGTAAGCTGCGCATGCCCTTCGGGGGAGAGCACGTCTTTTCCACCCGTCGGGATGGGGGGTTCAGTGTCAGCCAGAGCATAACGGTCCAGTATCTTTTTTTTTATCTGGACCAGTTCTGCATCGATCCGCTCGATTTCTTCGCCCCAATTTTTCTCCATCAGACATACTCCTATTATGTTATTTCGTAATTACGTTACACCATTGTAATCTATCCACCGAATGAAGTCAATACCCTATCTCGTAATTACGTAATTCGCACCACCACAAGACCCTGCCGGTTTTGCTCTATATCCCGGCTACAGTGGATGAGATGCGCATCGTTCTCTCTGCCAACCCCGAATGAAACCTTTTTCCGGACAGGGATATAATCAACCTGATCACGTAGGCCGCCACAGACCGCCTTGAACCCAGCCGTCCACGGTCGTTATCGATCAAAATCTTTGATCCGAGAGGTCGTTATGCCCAAATTATTTAATCAAACTTACACCCCCGCGGAGCTGCGCCGCCTGACCGGCACGCTGGATCAGTTGGCCGGTATCCGGCTGGTCGAATATGCGGACGGTAAAGCCCGCGGGTTACGTGCGGCGGACGTCTATACCGGCAGCGGTTTCCGCTTCACGGTATGGTTGGACCGCTCCATGGACATCGGTCCGGCCGAGTTTGCCGGCAAGCCCCTTGCCTGGCTGCACCCAGCGCTGGGCACCCCGGCGCAATACGAACCGGCTGGCGCCGGATGGCTGCGCACCTTCGGCGGCGGGTTGATGACTACCGGCGGCCTGACCCACATCGGCGCTCCCGACCAGGAAGGCAGCGAAGCGTTTGGCGTCCACGGCCGCGGCTCGCATCTACCCGCCCAAGCAGTCGCGGCACACTGCGGCTGGAACGGTGACACTTATGAGCTGGTCCTCGAAGGCCAGGTGCGCCAGTCCGTCCTGTTCGGTGAAAACCTGCTCCTCATCCGGCGCATTACCACGAAGTTGGGCGCCAGCTCGTTGCGCATCGATGACCGCTTGATCAACGAAGGGTACCAGCCAGTTAATCCCATGCTGCTGTATCACTGTAATTTCGGCTTCCCGGTGGTCAGCCGGGACACCGAGCTGGTGGTCGATGACCTCGACGTGCGCCCGCGCGATCCCGCCGCCGCCGCTGGTTTAGGTCAGCAGAATACCTTCCAGCCGCCTGACCCTGATTATGCCGAACAGGTCTTCTTCCACCAGGTACGGCCTGAGGCGGATGGTTTTGCCACGGCCAGTCTGATCAACCGCGCGATCGATTTCGGCGCTTACGTGCGCTACCGCACCGCGGAGCTGCCCATCCTGGTCCAATGGAAGATGATGGGAGCCGGGGCTTATATCGTTGGCCTGGAGCCCGCCACCAACCCGCTGGCCCCGCGCCAGGCGCTGCGCCAGGCTGGGTTATTGAAAACCCTCGCGCCTGGGGAAGAAATGTCTTTTGCCGTCGAGATCGGCGCTTTAGCTGGAAACGGCGTCCCAGCCGAATCCGGTAGGAATGCCGGATGATGCGTGATTTTCTACTGCGCTTGTGGCTCCGCCAACGCGGCGGAGTGCAGTGGCGCCTCCTATGGTTGTTCAATAGCAAATTTATGGCCAGCGTGGCTGGCGTGGTGAGCAATGACGCCGGCCAGCTCCTAATACTGCGCCACCGTTATCACGCCGGGTCCGGTTGGGGCCTGCCGGGCGGGATCGTCCACGCCGGTGAGCACCTGGAAGAAGCCCTGGCACGGGAAATTTGCGAAGAAACGGGTTATACCATCGCTGGGTTCCGCCTGATCGAGGTGATCAGCGGGTACCAGATGCGCCTGGAAGCCTATTACCAGGCGTATCTGACCGGTGGGACGCTGCGCCTGCAAGAATCAGAAATTCTGGAAGCCGGCTTCTTCCTGCCCGATGCCCTGCCGCCGGGCATACCGAGGGTCCAGCAGAAGATCATCAACGATCTGGCAAAATTTTAATCCTTGACCAACCGATCGATCTGGGTTAGAATCTCCTGCGCTAAACAGATGCCCTCGTAGCTCAATTTGGATAGAGCGCTTGCTTGCGGAGCAATAGGTTAGGCGTTCGAGTCGCCTCGGGGGCACACCTTTGCTAACTCCCTTTTCCCAGTCGCTGGGATGAAGGGAGTTTTTAATAATGGGATCCTTCTCTCGATTACCCCGGCCAAATCAAATGCAAATCGCCAAACTCATGCCAGAGGCAGCCTCTTTCCAATGCCTGGGCGTAGGCCGCCCGCAGGTGGCTCACCCTCGCCAGGGCTGACAGCATTGTCTCGAATGCATCCAGGAAAACCTCGGAGTCCGCTACCAGGGTGTGGAGCGCCTTTTAAACCGGGGAGATGCGCTGACATTTTGATTGGTATGCTGGATCTGGCCTGGCTCATCGAAAACTGAACGCACAAAACGCGACATTCGGCCTATAATTCTGCCTGATAACTTGCCCGGAAATATATCCGCACGAAAAAGCATCTAACCCACGAACGAGGAAAATAAAATGACCAACCCCCCTGGTTTTTATACCCGCCAAGAAATAGCATCTCAACCAGCCGCATGGCAGGACACCTTGGATCAGATCCGCGCGCAATCAGGCGCCTTGCGAGCATTTTTCACCGCCGGCGCCTACGACCAGGTATTCTTCACCGGCTGCGGCTCGACCTACTACCTCTCCATGGCGGCGGCGTCCAGTTTTCAGCAGCTATCCGGACGGCCGGCGCGCGCCTTCCCCGCTTCCGAGCTGTGGCTGAACCCGCGGGGTTCCTACCCGGCGGCCGGTAAAATCCTGCTGGTGGCCATCAGCCGTTCAGGGCTGACCAGCGAAACCCTGCATGCCTGCCAGACGTTCCTGGAAGCCAGGCGCGGAGACCTGATCACGTTTTCTTGCTATCCAGACATGCCACTGGCGGCCATGGGCCAACTTAACCTGGTCTTGCCCGCCGGGGCCGAGACGAGCATCGCGCAGACCCGCGCGTTTTCCTCACTGTTTCTGGCGTCCCTGGCAGCATCCGCCGTGTGGGCCGGTCGCGATGACCTTTTGCCGTCGCTGAACGATTTGCCCCAGGCCTGTAAGAGATTGTTGGATAGCTACGCTCTCCTCGCCCGGCAGATTGGTCAGGACCGCCAGCTCGACCGCTTCTATTTCCTGGGTTCCGGCCCGCGCTATGGGCTGGCCTGCGAGCTAAGCCTCAAAATGAAAGAAATGAGCCTGAGTCACAGTGAGCCCTTCCACTTTATGGAGTTTCGTCACGGCCCCAAGTCGATGGTCACCAGCAGCACCCAGATTGTGGGGTTGTTGTCAGAAGAAAACCGCGAGCGTGATAGGGCCGTGCTGGACGAGATGAAAGCCATGGGCGCCCGCGTCCTTGCCATGGGTGAAACCCAGGCTGATGTTCTTTTTGTCTCGGGTCTGGAAAGCGCCGCCCGCGACGTTTTATACCTCCCGGTCGGGCAACTGATTGCCTTTGAACGCTCCCTCTCCAAAGGACTCGACCCGGATCACCCCTTCCAACTCGACGCAGTAGTCAAACTGGCCGAATGACAAAACCGTTAACATCCTGATCAACCCGCGGAGACCGCATAAACAGGCGGCCTCCGCGGGTTTTTATGGCAGCTTTTCCCAACCAGTGATGGTAAAATAATCGGGCCATTAAATCCCAAAAGAGAACATTCGATAACCATTTATCTCATCCCACAAAATGAGCGTGGGGGAAATGGTGTTCAAGCTGAAATTGAGCCATTTTCAGGAGTCATCCGCTTTCAAGTCTTGTTCAATCTGACCAAGAAACTGCCCTACACCCTCCTTTTCCACGTCCTCGATGGTGACGCCATCTTCCCCGGCGCTGCCACCGTTTCGGCGGACTTCTTCCCAAGCCTGTCTCAGAATGTCAGGCCGGAATATGCGGTCATAGAGCGCATGGAACCGACGGTTCCTGCTCCTCTTGGCCTCCAGGTATAGTTTGCGCTGGAGTTCTCGTGATTTTTCCATGGGTGTGGTTGGCCTTCCGGCATGCACCGTCACTTACTTCCTCGCTGAACCTGGTTGAAGTAGAGACCCTTCCCTCCGGACAAGTTATGTTGTCTTGCCCATCATTGGGCTTGCGCCCCATCGGTACTATGGCCTCCTCCGACTTCTCATCCGGCTTCCTTCAGGATTTCACCTT